>JABZYJ010000220.1 GCA_015265235.1 Selenomonas sp.
CCCGCAGAAGCTGATTGATCCAAGTTTGTGGTGAGGAGGGCTGCGTCCATGATTCTTGGCATTCTGCAGGCACGGACATCGTCCAGCCGCCTGCCCGGAAAAGTCCTGCGGCCGCTCATGGGACGTGCAATGATTCTGCGTGAACTGGACCGGCTGAAGGAGTGCTGCGAGATTACGCAGCTTGTGCTCGCCACGAGCACGGATCCAACGGATGATGAGCTCGCACAGACGGTTGAGACAGCAGGCTATGATGTCTATCGCGGCAGTCTGGATGATGTCTTGGGGCGGTATTATCACTGCGCACAGAGGTATATGCCGACCCATGTCGTGCGCCTGACGGGGGACTGTCCCGTCATCGATCCGCACATTGTCGATCGGGTGATTGCACAGCATGTTGCGAAGCGCAATGACTACACGAGTACGACGGAACGCTTTCCCGATGGCCTCGATACGGAGGTTATGACCTATGCAGCGTTGGAGAAAGCCTATCAGGAGGCAGCCCTTCCATCGGAGCGTGAACATGTAACGCTGTATATCCGCCGTCATCCGGAACGGTTTCGCGTCGGTACGGTAGACTGTGCCGAGGATTATGGAGCGATGCGCTGGACGGTGGATGAGCCGCAGGACTTCGCATTGATCGAGAAGATTTACGAGCGGTTTTATCCGCAGCATCCTGTCTTTACTATGGAAGACATTCTCACACTGTTTCGTGAAGATGAAACACTCGCCCATATCAATCAGGGGATTATGCGCAACGAGGGGCTGAAAAAGTCCATCGCCGCTGAGAAAGTGCTGTAATCAGCGTAGACATACAGCGGCAGCGGAATGGACAGAGGAGGAAAACCATTATGAAGATCAATGAGAGAAGCCTGGAGAAGTCAGAGGAACTGTGGAAAGAGGCACAGGAGAATATTCTTTCGGGATGCCAGCTGTACAGCAAAGGGCCTGAGACGCACATCCAAGGGGTCTCGCCGATCTATATCGACCACGGAAAAGACGGGCATGTCTGGGATGTCGACGGCAATGAATACATTGACTACGATATGGGACTCGGTCCCATCCTGCTCGGCTATCAGTACAAGGCAGTGGATGATGCCGTGATTGCCCAGCTGCGCCGTGGAATGGGATACTCTCTCGTTGCACCGGAGGAAGTGGAGTATGCAAAGCTATGTGTCAAGCATATTCCGAGTGCCGGAAAAGTGCGCTTCCTGAAGACAGGGTCGTCTGCAACGGAGGCGGCGGTGCGCATCGCCCGCAGCTATACAGGCAGAAAGCATATTATCCGCGGTGAGTATCATGGCTGGCATGAGTGGACAACTGCCGCTGAGAGTGTGCGTCAGGGCGGGATCCTGCCGGAGGCACGAAAATTTATTCATAAATTTGACTATAATGATCTGGCAAAAGTAGAGGAGTACTTTGCCGCGTATCCGGGCGAGGTTGCGGCGGTCATCACAGAGGCAGTCGAGGTTGAGGCGCCGAAGGACGGCTTCCTCGAAAATCTGAAGGAGCTGTGTCACAGAAATGGTGCACTGTTGATCTTTGATGAGGTCGTCAATGGATTCCGCTTCTCTATCGGGGGCGCACAGGCATATTTCGGCGTCACGCCCGACCTTTCAACCTTTGGCAAGGCAGCGGCGAACGGCATGCCGCTCTCGATCGTGGCGGGGCGCAAGGACATCATGGAAGAGGTGGATAGAAACGTATTCATCTCGACGACCTTCGGCGGAGAGTGCCTCTCGCTGGCAGCCGGCATTGCCGTCATGAAGGAACTCGAATTCGGTGAGGTAACGAAGGAAATCTGGGCGAAAGGCAAGTACCTCCAGGATAAATTCCGTGCGATGGCGAAGGATCTCGATGTGCCGATCGATCTCGCGGGCTATCCCTGCCGACTGAACCTTGAGTATACGGACTACGAGGGGAAGAAAGATTGGCTCTATAACTCCATCTTTATGCAGGAGAGCGTCAAGCGCGGCGTGCTTCTTGGCTGGCATATCTTCCCCTGCTATACCCACACGCAGGCGGATCTGGACTTTACGCTCAATGTGTTTGAGGATGCGATGAAGGTCTATCGCGAGGCGCTGAGGAGCGGACACCCAGAGACCTACATGGAAGGGAAGCCGCTGAAGATCGTTCTGGGCTGATCTCTGATGCGGGATATGGGCAGATGAAAAAAATAGCGGTAATACGTGCAGACGCGTCAGAGCAAATCGGCAGCGGGCATCTGATGCGCTGCCTGACACTGGCGGATCGGATGCGGCGCGAGGGGACAGACGTACATTTTATCTGCCGTGATCTCGTCGGCAATCTGAATCATCTGGTGCATGAGCAAGGCTTTCCGCTGCACGTCCTTCCGCGCCATGCGGATGATCCGTCGCTTTCTGGTTATGCGGCATGGCTTACCGTTGCGCAGGAGACGGATGCACGGGAGACGGGAGAGGTGCTATGCACA
>JABZYJ010000221.1 GCA_015265235.1 Selenomonas sp.
AGCAGGATCGCCGCCCCTGCGATGCAGCATCCCGCAATCAGTTTCTTTCTGTTCATGCGACCGCCTCCTTTCTCTCGATCGGGACGGGATTCCGAGGATCCTCCAAGTCCATCCCGTCCATGGCAGCCATCCAGCGCTCCAGCTCACGCCGGCGCACCTTCATCCCATTCAGCTTGATACCACGAATAATACCGGACTGCACCAGCATATTCGCGTAGTTCTTACCAACGCCGAGCACTGCGGCAACCTCGACCACTGTCAGGAGTTCGTCTGGTGTTTGACACTCCCGCACGACTGCGACCGACCTGCTTGCGCGCTCAATCGCACTGGCGATGATGGACTCCATCGCTGCACTGTCCATCATTGCACCTCCGTTCTATTTGTTTAGCCTCACATCATTCTTGACCGTCCGGCGAATTACTTCTGCAGCATTCCTCCTCTCGCGGTTGTTGCTCTCCTCGCCGCCGTGATACAATAAGCAGGAAAGGAGCCAACACCATGCAAATTACGAATTATCGAAACGCCGTTGCCAAACTCAAAGGGATATTGGACAACCGCGCCTCTTATCTCATCATCCACTACTCCTGCGAGAGCTTCCGAGAGCGTAATCAGGCAAAATCTCCGCGCATCACCTCCATCGCAATCCGCTCCCTCGAATCCGGACAGATCGAATCTTTCTCCATCCACAAGATCGCCGAGAAAAAAGGCGTGCCATTGGAGCAGATCAGCGACCACTACAACGAACTCGAATATGATATGCTCTGCGAATACATGACCTTTCTGGAAAAACGTGATGACAAGACATTCATTCACTGGAACATGCGCGACATCAACTATGGATTTCACGCGATCGAGCACCGATTCGATGTATTACGCAATGAGATGCGGCGAAGAGGCTCCGACAGTGTGCAGCCCGTCAAACTCTACAAAGTAGCAGACGACCATAAGATTGATCTCTCTGGCCTCCTGATTCAAAAATACGGACAGACCTACATCGGCGATCCCCGTATGCCAAGTCTCATAAAGCTGAACGGAATCACCCCTGTCACATTTCTGACCGGTGCCGAAGAAGCTGCTGCATTTGAGAACCGCGACTTCATACGCCTGCATCAATCCACATTGGGGAAAGTGGCAACATTCGAGAAAATCATTGAGCTTGCTGCTCGGAACAAACTCAAGACCAACACCAAGTGGTACGAACAGTGCGGGTGCACACCGCAGGAGATTTTTGACTTTGCAAAAACCAACTGGATCGCCGCTGCCATCCTCACTGTGCTGTCAATGATTGGCGGGATTGTTCTCGGACGCCTGTCCAACTACATCTTTCCCTTCTAACCCTCCATTGCGGACAATATCCTTATACATGTCCGCAATGGTATTCATCACCATATTGTGATGACGGTTCAAATCGCCTTCAAAGTCGCGTGTTATACGCGCCTGCACCAGATCAATCCTTGTCTGGAGTTCGTTTGCTTGGTGCGCTACCTCATTCCGCAGATTGCTGATTGCAAAACCAAGCTGAATCAGCAGGACAAGATCGAAGAACAAAAGGACTGCAATAATAAAAAGCTCCATCCCCTCACCTCCTCTCTGCTCCTCCTTCGCCCTCCGCCTCTCGCGTGTTTTGTCTACTATACTAGACGTTAAGGACAAAAATATCGCCGACATTACACTCCAAAGCTTCTGCAAGTTTTGCCAAGGTTGAGGTTGTAGTATTCACAACCTCACCGCTCTCAAGGTCAGAGATAGTCTGCCTAGATACGCCAGAGGCTTTGCTAAGTTCTTCCTGCGAAATATTCTTTGCAAGACGAATTTCTTTAACCTTAAACCCCATAATTTCCCTCCTCTCGTTTTCTTTCTTGTCTAGTATAATAGACGATTTTATTTTTGTCAACTATATTTGACATCCTACTTTGCGTATTGTAAAATATACTTGACATTTGAATTGAGGTGCTTATACATGAAAGTTGGCGAGTGGCTAAAATTATATAGAGAACAACATAACCTGTCTATGCAAGCCTTAGCTGATTTATGCGGTTTTAGCAAGGCATACATTAACGTTCTTGAAAAAGGAGTAAACCCCAAAACGGGAAAGCCAATCTCACCCACGATGCAGACATTTGAAAAGATTGCACGCGGAACAAAAACAGACGTAGATACACTTTTGAAAATATTGGACGGCGATCAACCAATAACGGTAAACGCCCCCGCCTCGGACGATCTGCCCGACGTGTCCCCCACAGGGCAAAAAATCGACGCACGCACGCGCCGCCAGCTTGAGGCAGTTCTCGATGATGACAACCTCACCTATAACGGCGTTGTCCTAAATGGGGAGGACAAAGAAAAGGTAAAAAAGGCGCTCGAACTTATTTTCTGGGATGTGAAAGAGAAAAACAAACGCAAGAAATAAGGGAAAGAGAGAAATGTAGGGA
>JABZYJ010000222.1 GCA_015265235.1 Selenomonas sp.
CGTCCGGTTTTCCACCTCGTTCGGACGAAAAAATCTACGCCAATCTGGCAGACCTCATTTTATCAGTGATTCCTTAGCGCGCGAGATGTGCCGTCTGTGCCTCGGCCGCACGAATGAGATCGGCGGGGGGGAGCGAGAGCTGCTCGCCGCGCCGCCCCGCACTCACACACAGATGCGCTCCTGCTGCATCATGCTTTCGTCGCAGTAGACGGGATAGCTTTTCTTCGCGCCGAGCGGAGAACACCCGCCGCGCACGTAGCCCGTGAGGTCAAAGACCTCCTTCAGGTGCACCATCTCCGCACGCTTGTTGCCGCTTGCGGCGGCGGCAGCCTTCAGGTCAAGCTCCCCCGCGCCCGGGATGACCGCCATGAACACGCCCGTGCGGTCACCGCGCACAACGAGCGTCTTATAGATGCGCTCGGGCGGAATGCCTGTCACCTCCGCGACGTGATTCGCCGAGAGATCGTTCTCATCGACGGGATAGGTCAGCAGCTCATAGTCGATGCCGAGCCTGTCCAGAATCCGCGCCGCATTCGTCTTTTGCGCTTTCTTTTTTGCCATTTCACTCACCGGGTCTGATTATACCATTGTGGGGGAAGAAAAAGCAAACATAGACATTTGAAAGGAAGAATCCGATGAAAATTGCACTGATCTCCATGGAGATTATCCCCGGCCGCCCGGATCTCAACGCTGCGGCCATGGCGGAGCGCATCCGTGAAGCGAAGGACGCCCACGCAGAGCTCGCGCTCTTCCCTGCGCTCAGTCTTTCAGGTCTCTTTCTCGGCAGTGTATGGAAGCAGCCGTCCTTCGTGCGAGACTGCATGGCCTACGCCGAGGAGATCGCCGCTGCGGCAGATGGCATCACCGTCATTTTCGGCAACGTCGCCGCAGGTGGGGAGGGTTGCTGCGGACTCTCGCGCACTCTCCTGCACGCGCGCGACGGCGTCCTGCGCGAGGTCGCACGCCGTCCGCTCCATGGTGCGGGCACGCGATTCTCCCCGCTCCTTTACGAGCTGCCGGGAGCGCATGTGATCCTCGCCGCCGACGCCAGCCCCTTCCCGCTCTGCTTTGAGGCGCGCACCCTCGCCAAGACAGCACAGGAACAGCGTGCCGTGCTCCTCTACGTCAATGCGCTCGGCCTTCAGGACAAGGGAAAGACCGTCTACACCTTTGCGGGCAGTGCACAGGCATTCCGCGTGGACGGTACGCGTGCTCTCATCACGCCCGCGTACAAGGACGGCGTGACCATCGTCGACACAGCGGCACTCCCCACCCCTAGCGACAGACCCGCAGAGCCTGCCATTGCGCCCATCTACCGCACGCTCCGCTACGCCGTACGGAAATTCCTCGCGCGCATCCACATGAAGCGCGTCGTCATTGGTATCTCGGGCGGCATCGACTCCGCCGTTGCCGCCGCACTCTACGTCGATGCCATCGGTGCGGAAAACGTTCTGCTCGTCAACATGCCGAGCAAGTTCAACTCCGCGACGACAAAGGGGCTTGCCGCCCAGCTCGCAAAGAATCTTGGCTGCCGCCACATGATCGTTCCCATCGAGGAGAGTGTCTCATACACGGCAAAACAGCTCAGCGAGATCCCCATCGAGGGGGCAGCTGCGGCTCCCGGTGAGCGCCTGACGATCTCCTCCTTCGTCCGCGAGAACATGCAGGCGCGCAACCGCAGCGGCCGCGTCCTCGGGACGATCGCCGCTGCATGGGGCGCCGGCTTTACCTGCAACGGGAACAAGGCAGAGACCACCGTCGGCTATGCGACCCTCTACGGTGACCTCGCGGGCTTCCTCTGTGCGCTCGCCGATCTCTGGAAATATCAGGTCTATGACCTCGCACGCTACCTGAACGAGCACGTCTATGGGCGCGAGACCATCCCGCAGGGCATCATCGACATCGTGCCGAGTGCGGAACTCTCCGATGCACAGAATGTGGACGAGGGCAAGGGCGACCCCATCCGCTATCCGTATCACGACTACCTCTTCCGTGCCTTCGTCGAGGCGGATCGGAATCCGGAGGACATCCTCACACACTATGCGGACGACGACCTCGAGGCCTATATCGGCTGTGAAAAGGGGCTCGTCAAGACCTACTTCCCCACGGCAGAGGACTTCATCGCGGACCTCGAACACTGGTGGGGCATCTATCGGGGCATGGCCGTCGCGAAGCGCATCCAGTCGCCGCCCCTCCTCTCCGTCAGCGGCCGCGCCTACGGCAGCGACTATCCCGAATCTCAGATTGGCGCATACGAGACCATCGCCTATCGCGCACTGAAGGCAACGCTGCTCGGGAAATAATTTGGGAGACACTGATAAATTCAGCGATTCCCGAGAAAACACATACTGGCGTCCCTGTGTATTCGTGCAGGGCCGCTTTTCATTTACAAAAATTTTATTGACTCAAACTTCGCACATCAAAAA
>JABZYJ010000223.1 GCA_015265235.1 Selenomonas sp.
CGCCGACGCCGTATTCGTTTCGCCGTAACGCACGGGGATCTTTGCAACCATCGCCTCCGACGGCGTGAGCTGGTATTTTCCGCCGAACGGCATGAGCACGGAGGCTGCGCCCACCGTCCCGTCGAACCGCTCGCCGAGCCCCTTCTGACTGCACACATTGAGGTCACGCAGATTCGCGAGCCACATGGTCTCAAGCGAGCGTCCTGCCTTGCGCACGAGCGGCGGAACCTGCTGCAGATACGGCGCCTGCTCGTTCGGGGCTGCCACAGCAACGCGGACGTGCTGGCGCACGCCGTTCGTCGCGAGGAAGCTGCGCGCGATGCGCACGATGTCCTTGCCGCGCCACTGCATCACGAGACGCGGTTCCTTCGTCACCACGGCGACACGCGTCGCCTCGAGGTTCTCCGCATCCGCGTGCCGCAGGAACGCAGGCACATCCTGCGGAGCGAGCACGACTGCCATGCGCTCCTGCGACTCGGAGATCGCGAGCTCCGTACCGTCCAGCCCTTCATATTTCTTCGGAACAGCATCGAGGTCAATCGTCAGCCCATCCGCGAGCTCACCGATGGCCACGGCAACACCGCCTGCTCCGAAGTCGTTGCATCGCTTGATCAGGCAGCTGACCTCAGGATTGCGGAACAGCCGCTGCAGCTTTCGCTCCGTCGGCGGGTTGCCCTTCTGCACCTCGGCGCCCGAGGTCGTCAGCGACTGCTCCGTATGCTGCTTCGATGAGCCGGTCGCACCGCCGATGCCGTCACGTCCCGTGCGTCCGCCGAGCAGGATGATGACATCGCCGGGCACGGGACGCTCGCGCACGACCTGTGCGGCAGGCGCAGCCCCGATCACCGCGCCGATCTCCATGCGCTTGGCGAGATAGCCTTTGTGGTAGATCTCGCGCACCTGTCCCGTTGCAAGGCCGATCTGGTTGCCGTAGGAGCTGTAGCCCTCGGCGGCACCAATCGTAATCTTCTTCTGCGGGAGCTTTCCGGGCAGCGTCTCCTCTATCGGCGTGCGCGGGTCGGCGGCTCCGGTCACACGCATTGCCTGATAGACATAGGAACGTCCCGAGAGCGGATCGCGGATCGCACCGCCAAGGCAGGTCGCCGCACCACCGAACGGCTCGATCTCCGTCGGATGATTGTGCGTCTCGTTCTTGAACATGAGGAGCCAGTCCTCATTTTTTCCGTTTACATCCACGGTAATATGGATGCTGCACGCGTTGATCTCCTCCGACACATCGAGATCGTCCAGCTTGCCCTCTGCACGCAGTGCCTTCATCCCGATCACAGCGAGATCCATCAGCGTCATATCGCGCTTTTTATCCGTGTAGAGTGCCTTGCGGTCGTCCGTATACTTCTGATACGTCTCCATGATCGGCAGGGAGAAAAAGCCATTCTCGATGGTCACCGCGTCGATTGCCGTGGTAAACGTCGTATGGCGGCAGTGATCCGACCAATACGTGTCGATGACGCGCAGCTCCGTAATCGTCGGCGCACGGCGTTCCGTACTGCGGAAGTACTCCTGCACAAAAGCGATATCCTCCTCGCTCATGGCAAAGCCGTGGGCGGCGTGAAAGCGCGCCAGCTCCTCGTGCGAAAGTGCGTTGAACTGCGTCAGCACCTCCACATCCCCCGGCATCGCAGGCTGCACCGCGAGCGTCGCCGGCGTGGCAAGCGATGCCTCGCGGCTCTCCACGCGGTTGATGAGATATGCCTTGATCTTTTCAACGATCAGATCGCTGATCCTGCCGATGAGCACAATGACGCGTGCCGTGCGCACCGTGGGACGCTCCCCCTGCGTCACGAGCTGCACACACTCCGCGGCCGCCGCAGCCGTCGGGTCGAACTGCCCCGGCAGCGGCTCGATGGCAAAGATCTTCGCATCGGCGAAAAAGGGCAGTGCATCCTCATAGACAGTGTCAACCGGTGGATCGGCAAAGACGATGTCGCGAACCTGCTCGAACTCCTCGTCGCTCAGTCCCTCCACATCGTAGCGCGTAATCATGCGTACCGCGCGCAGGTCGGTCAGACGGAACGTCTCCACAAGATCACTGCAAAGGCGTTGTGCCGGAACGTCAAAAAAGCCTTGACGCTTTTCGACGAAGATTCGCTTGACGGCCATAAGAATCTCCCTTCTTCCATGTAGTCTACACTTCTATTCTAACGAAATTCTGCACATTTTGCAATGACGGATTCATGCGGCGACAAGAAAATGGGCACCGCACGAAATTTTTGCTTCATGCAGTGCCCCGCTATCGTCAATTGGTCTTATTCCACGGCGTTCAGCACGTAGAGACGCGAGTCGAAGTCCGTCGTCAGGCCGTCCTCGGGATGCGGCTCGCCCGTCGTCCCGTCCGTCGTAATCAGCCCGTAGTGCATCAGCTCGTCACCGTAGCAGCGCGCAC
>JABZYJ010000224.1 GCA_015265235.1 Selenomonas sp.
CGAACACAGTAGTTAAGCGTCCACAGGCCGAGGGTACTTCGTTGGAGACGACGTGGGAGAGTAGGTAGTTGCCGCAAGAGAGAGGGATTCGTGATGATTCACGAATCCCTTTTATCGTATATGGAGGGATATGATGAAGAAGAAACTCACAGTGATTCTGTTCGGTTTAATGTCGCTTGGCATTGGTTTGCTCCTGCTGCATCTCTCGCCCGATCCGATGGCTGAGAATTTGGAACTCGCACGGGAAGCCTCGAATGCACAGGAAGCGGCGGCGGCGATCTCCGCCAACAACAAGAAGGATGTCGTTTACAGTACGGTCGCCCATCTTTTTGTCGGCATTGGATTCGGCGTAACAGGCTACGGTGTTTTTATGAGTGGAAAAAAGGAAAATTCTGAGGAAAAATCATAAATCAATCTTGTGTTGTCAGTATTCTTTGACTATAATATGTGCCAGCTATCTTTTCCAATCCAATGAAAGAAATCCATGATTTCTTCGGGAGGTACGTTCAATGATTCTGGATCGTCTGGAAAATCTGCCGCTCGGCAGATTCCAGTACAAGCTGCTCGTTGTCACCGGGCTTGGCTGGCTGTTTGATGCGATGGATACGGGGCTGATCGCCTTTGTCCTGCCGGTACTGGCGCGCGAGTGGAGTCTCACGCCGGCGCAGGTGGGATGGATCGGCTCGATTGGGCTGATCGGCATGGCGCTTGGGGCGGTGCTTGCGGGAACGATTGCCGACCGCATCGGCCGCAAGCAGGTGTTTACGATCACGGTTCTCCTCTATAGTATCTCGACGGGGCTCTGTGCCGTTGCGTGGAGCTATGAGTCGCTGCTCGTATTCCGCTTCCTTGTCGGTTTCGGCCTGGGCGGCGAGCTGCCCGTTGCAGCGACGCTGATGAGCGAGTATGCGCCGGCACGGCTGCGCGGACGCTTCATTGTGCTCCTTGAGAGCTTCTGGGGGCTTGGCTGGCTTGTGGCGGCATGCATTGCCTACCTCCTCATCCCTGTCTTTGGCTGGCAGGCGGCGTTCTTTATTGGCGCACTGCCCGCGCTCTATGTATTCCTCCTGCGCCTGCACATGCCCGAGTCGATCCGTTATCTTCTCGCAAAGGGGCGTGTGGATGAGGCAAAGGCGATTGTGCGCGATATTGAACGCCAGCTTCGTCTGCCGGAGCGTCCCTTTCTCGATCAGCTTGCTCCACACCGTGTGCAGGCAGAGCAGGTGGAGACACCGGGATTTTCCGCGCTCTGGTCGAAGGGGATGCGCCGCCGCACAGTGATGCTCTGGCTCGCATGGTTCGGCATTGTGTTCAGCTACTACGGCATCTTTATGTGGCTGCCGTCAATGGTCTTTGCGCAGGGCTTTGCCATTGTCAAGACGTTCGAGTACGTCCTCATCATGACGGTCGCTCAGCTGCCGGGCTACTATGCAGCGGCATATCTCGTGGATGTGATCGGCCGCCGTTATACGCTTGGGCTCTTCCTCCTTCTCAGCGGCGTGTGCAGCTATTTCTTCGGCAATGCAGGCGATGTCTCTGCTCTCCTTGGCTGGGGCGCGGCGATGAGCTTCTTTAATCTCGGCGCATGGGGCGTCATCTATACCTATACGCCGGAGCAGTATCCGACGGCGATGCGTGCGCTTGGCAGTGGCTGGGCGGCAGGATTCGGCCGCATCGGCGGCATGATCGCACCGATGCTCGTCGGCGTGATGCTTGCGAGTGCCTTCCCCATGAGCGGTATCTTTATGATGTTCGCGGCGGTCTTTGTCGTGATTTCGGGAACGGTGCTCCTTCTCGGACGTGAGAGTAAGCAGCAGACGCTGGAGGAGCTGGAGCAAACGCTCGGTGTGGCTGAGCCCTCGGCATTGCGCCGTGAATAAGATGAATATCACAATTGTATGAAAAATTAGTCAGATAGATTAAAAATTTATAGTAAAAACTCTTTCCGAATGAAATTCCCTGTGGTATACTTGCAGAACAAAAGGAGCAACACGGTTGCTTCTTACCGGGGGATTTTGTTTGACGATGGAGCGTCTGAAACAAATGCGTACCGGTATGGTACGCATTTGTTTTGGGGGTTAAGGAAGGAAAGAGGGGGTATTTATGCCAGCGGGAACGGAGTCACGAAGCGTCGCCCAAGGACGGGGCATCGGCTTCCAGATCAACTGTATTGTAGCTGTCAGCATTGTGGTCGTCATGGCGATCATCTTGGGGATTGTCGGCTACATGACCTTCGGAACACTCGAAGAGCGTGCGAAGGCGGAGCGCTTTCAGGAACTCAGAAGCATCTCGGCCGCAGTTGAGCTGCGCTATGACAAGGCGTATCAGGCAGCTGCGATCACCGAGGTTCGCATTCAGGATATCTTGCAGGCACCGCCGGAGGCACGCAGCCGCGATG
>JABZYJ010000225.1 GCA_015265235.1 Selenomonas sp.
TCTCTACACAGGAGGAATCGACGCTGAACACGGCGGCGTTCACGGGCAGCGGGGCATCTCCACTCAGCACAACCGTGACAGATGTTGGCAAAGCCGATGTCGTCAATATGGGCTCGATCACGGCGAATAAGGTTGAGGTCTACGGCAGGAGTATCCGCATCCTCGATGCGGCAAATGTTCATGATGCGACGACCAGTCCCGTTATCCTCCACATAGATGAGGAAACAAATGGCGGATATGCTCATATTGGGTATCAGTCTGGTTCCGTGCCTTCTACATCGGACTATGAAATACACAAGAAAGTTACACCGACGACACCACCGTCATCACCGCCGACGACAGTGGTCGCGGCGGCAACTGCGGCAGATAACTACTACCAGCTGGTCAGCACGCCGACGGAGTTCCAGAATATCAACAGCGATCTTACCAAAAACTACATGCTCGCGAATGATATCGACTTTTATGATTCAGCGACAGGGACGAAAAAGTCTCTCACGCCCATTGGTGGAGATTCACATGCAGCGTTCTCGGGAAAGTTTGACGGGAACTTCTTTCGTATACAAAATTTCACTGTGTCAGGAACCTCCCGTGCAGGAGCATTTGGTGAAATCAATGGAGCACGCATTGACAATGTGGGTATCACAGGAGCAACGATTACTGGCGGAACGACGTCGGCTGACTATGCAGGTGGAGTCGTTGGCTATGCAACTTCATCGACGCTGAAAAATGTTTATAGCGACCGTGGGACGACGGTTAGTGGCGCGAACGGTCGACATGGTGGTATTGTTGGTTATACAACAGACACAAAAGTTGAGAGCGTATACAGCAAAGCAACAATTGGCGCTGGTGGTGGCATTATTGGGCTGGCAGCGAATGATACGAAGGTACGTGATTCCTACAGTGAGATACATACTACAGCAACCACAGGGGGGGGGATTCCCCTCGCGGCATATTTTATTTACTACATCAATCCGACAGCAGGAACTACTGTGGATAACTCCTATTTTATAGGAGGAAATTTCTCATATTCAAATATTACCTCTAAAGTAAACAATACGTATAAGGTGACTGAAGATGCAGACCATACGTACAAGGCGTCACTTCTTCGTCCGGGATCACCGACTGCAACGACGGCAGATGAGAAAGACGCTAATTCCTCTGATACCTATGCTGCATGGGGCAACACCATCAACAATACCGGTGCGCCCGGAGCGAAGTGGCGCATCTATGAGGGGCGGACATTGCCGCTCCTGACGGCGTTCATGGATGGTACGGCGACGACGACGTATGATACACGTTACTTTAACGCAAACGGAACGCTGAATGCGGAATCTGCAAATACGGCGAAATCCAATAAGGGCGCGGATATCGAGACGACCTACAACAGCCAGTATGTCAAGATCGTGGGGAAGGATGGATCGGGCGCTGACGTCGTGGGCGGCAAGTCGAACGTGGTTACCTACGCAGGGGCGATGCAGTACAACGCCGACGGCACGCCGAACCTCGACCACATCTACGACTATGTGAGTGCGGGAACGAACGATTTCGACAAGAAAAACGGCATCCGCAACGCGGGGACGAAGGCGATTCTCTGGTCGGATCAGGACGGCCCGAACCTGCGCGGTGTCAATGTCACGGTCAAACAGCGCGTGGTGAGCCTCGACAACGGAACAATCAAACCGGACCGCATGTATAACGGCAAGAGCGACGTTACGGATGCGTTTATTAGCGAGCTCAAAAAAGGGAGCATCAACTCCTCGGGTTTCACTGCGGAAGATGTTGAGGCACACTCCGTTAATCTTGACTTCACTACGGGTCATTTCAAGGCACAGGCGTATAATCTTGAATACGAGGATACCACTGGGACGACGATTGCAGCGGGGACGCATGCAGACAAGAACGTCGGCAAGGACAAGCCCGTCAAGTTCACGGGCAGCATCGACTTTTCGGGGGATGATGCGGCGAACTACTACTTCAATAATGCATCGCTTAGCAACATCACGGGGACAGCGACCATCACCAAGGCACCACTCTATCTAAAAATCAATAAGACAAGGGCTGACGCTAAAATCTACGACGGCACGGATGCGGTGCTCGACCTCGCGATGAAGCAGACAGGGACGACGTCGTCGAACATCACGCTGGACAAGTCGAAGATTGCCCCTGCGATTGGGGTAACGCCTTCGACTATCCCTGACGGTGCAATCATGCGTGATGACAACGATACGGTCGATAATGTCGATCTAACGAATGTCACTGACCCAACGTATACAGATACAGCGGGGAACGCACAGATTCATGTCGGCGACCATAAGCTGCAGTATAAGAACGTCGGACTGCGTGGCGCGGATGCGGGGAACTATG
>JABZYJ010000226.1 GCA_015265235.1 Selenomonas sp.
GTGTGATAGGTGCCGAACGCCTTGTCATAGTCATAGGCGGCGTTGTTGTTCGCGACTGCGCCGAACTCGGTCTGCGTTGCAGCGGGGGCAAGGAGCTTTGCACGGAGCTTCGCGCCGCGTGCTATGAGTTCATGTGCGAGTCCCTCGGTGAATGCACTGACATAGAATTTTGTCGCGCAGTAGGTGACAGCAGTTGGGACAATGGTGTAGCCGCCGACGGAGGAAATGTTGATCAGCTGCGTATCTTCTATCTCAGCGAAGTCTCGTACGAAGAGTGTGGAAAAGACGGTCAGTGCCTCGATGTTTAGATGAAGCATTTGTCTGATTTTGTCAAGGTCGGATGTGCCGACTGCGCCATAGCTTCCAAAGCCCGCATTGTTGATCCATGTCCCAATAGGTAAGGTTTTTATTGTATCATAGACTTGTGTGACGTTCTCGACAGAAGAGAGATCGGCAGTTTTGATAACGATGTCCAGTGCCGGATATGCGGCAAGAATCTCTTCCTTTAGGGCATTTAGTCGCTCTGTGCGCCGTGCAATAAGGATGAGGTTGTGTCCGCGCTCAGCGAATGCTTTTGCTGTCGCCGCTCCGATGCCGGAGCTTGCTCCCGTGATGACGGTGTATCTTTTGTTTTGTTTGCTCATGATGAAATCCTCCTTCTGGCACTACTTTACAATGTAGAGTATACTCTATGTCAAGGAGAGGATTTTATGGAATATAGTATTGGTGAATTTTCACGGAAAACGGGGCTGGGAATTCATACGCTACGTTACTATGAGCATGAGGGACTGCTCCTGCCGGAGCGTACGGCGGCGAATCGGCGGTGCTACTCTGAACGAGATGTTGCGTGGGCAGCATTCATCCTGCGACTCAAGGAGACGGGGATGCCAATTCGGGAGATTCGGCGCTATGCTGCGTTGCGGGCAGAGGGCGACGATACTCTTTCAGCGCGAATGGAAATGCTCATAGGGCACCGTGCCAATCTTGCGGCAGAGGTGGAGAAGTTGCACGCACATATGGAGGCACTCGATGCCAAGATCGCATTTTATTGTGAGGCAATCGAGGAGCATGGTAAAGAATGATTTGATGCGGAGCGAGCTAGTCATATTATGCACATATGAAAGATATTGCCATGATACCTGTGTTGTCTCACACAAAGAACTTTCCGCTATTGTTGGGACGCTACAGGCGGGATTTTTTCGCAAAGAATCATTAGGCATCTTGCCCAATCCTGTGTTATAATTTTCTTATATTTTAGGTGGTCGGACGAGAAGATTTCTGCCGACAAAGATGTGTGATGTAACGTCTTTCGAAACAGATGGATGGTTTCGATGGCGTTGCTCTGGGAGGGAGTATGTCCGAGTCTGTCATAAAGCAAAAGGAGAATTCGCTTGCTGTCGCACCCGTAGGCGAGCTGATTCGCAGGTTTGCCCTGCCCGCCATCGTCAGTATGCTCGTCAATACGATTTACAACATCACGGATCAAATCTTCATCGGGCATACGGTCGGTATCTTAGGAAACGCCGCGACGAATACCGCCTTTCCCATCGTGATTCTCTCTACGGGACTGGCGCAGCTCGTGGGCATCGGGACGGCGGCAAATTTCAACCTCTCTATGGGGGCAAAGGAATGGGACGCTGCACGCAGCTACGTCGGCACGGGGCTCATCATGTCCGCCGCACTCGGTATCGTTCTCGGCTGTCTTATTTTCATGTTCCAGACGCCTGTGCTTCTCCTCTGCGGAGCGACGGAGAACGTTCTGCCATATGCACAGCGTTACCTCGGAATTACGGCATGTGGACTGCCGTTTCTCCTCTTTTTCACGGCGAACAGCATGCTCATCCGCGCGGATGGCGCGCCGTCCTATGCGATGCGGTGTATGGTCAGCGGAGCCGTTCTGAACATTTTGCTGGATGCTCTCTTCATGCTCGGATTCGGCTGGGGAATGGAGGGGGCGGCGCTCGCTACCGTCATGGCACAGATCGTCTCATTCCTCGTATGTATTCGTTATTTCTTCCGCTTTCAGGCATTTCCGATCGTGCTCACCATGCTGCGGGTGCGTGGGCATGAGATGCTCCGTATCGCCAAACTAGGCCTGTCGAATTTTTTGAATCAGATCATCATGATGATCGTCGGCATTACGCTCAACAATATCCTCACCCACTATGGTGCGGCGAGTGTCTACGGCGCGGATATTCCGCTCGCTGTGGCGGGGATTGTCACGAAGCTCAACAGTGTGCTGATCGCCTTTACCGTCGGCCTTGCGCAGGGATGTCAGCCGATCTTCAGCTTTAATATGGGGGCGGGGAACTACGGGCGCATCAAGGAGACCTATCG
>JABZYJ010000227.1 GCA_015265235.1 Selenomonas sp.
TTTACCGAGTCCCTCGTAGATGCGCTGAAACTCTTCGCCGACGGCGACCATGGAGGCGTTGAGTTTGTTGTTGACGGCGGTGATGAGGTCGAACGACATGAGATTCTGCTCCGCGAGTCTTTGCAAAGTCTGCTGATAAGCATACTGTGCTGCCGCGCGGTTTGTATTGATCTTGTTCTGCAAACGCTGATTGTCTCCTGTGAGCCCGCCGATCAGGCGGCGAAAGAAGCCCTTGCCCGAGAGTTCGGATGCTGCCTCGTCTGCCGTCGTCATGGCGGCAACGCTCTCAAAGACGAGGCGGTTGATGTCCTGCCGATTATTTTTATGTGCGGCGATGATGCGGTCGATCTCCGTGCCCAATGTCGTTTTTTCCTCGGGGCTCAGAACGTCGGTCTGGATCAGCTGAAGCTCGTTACTCATGGTCGTTTCCCTCCACTATTATATCAAACTCTGCCCGATACCTTGCGATGGCATCGGCGTTCTCCTGTGCGCGCAGGGTAAAGTCCTGCTCCGCCGCACCCATCCGATGAAGGCTGTACTCCTGCTGCGTGGTGACGGCGTTCATTTGCTTTGTGATATAGTATGCCTTGTTTGCGGCGTGTTCGGATACCTCTCTGCCCAGCAGGTCGCGTCCGAGTGCGGTGGTATCCACCAATCTCCGCGCGAGATGCTGCTGTAAGCTGTCCGGGTCGGTACTCAGTGCGAGTACGCGTCCGAGCCCCTGCACCAGCTCCGCATGGTTGGGGGCGTGTATCCGCACGCGCCAACGGACGGTGCGCTGAATCGCCTCGGTCAGGAGCGTGTCGGCGAAGGCTGTGCGGTCGTCGCTCGCGTACATCTCAAGTAATTTGTCCCCTGCGAGGAGCATCCGCAGCTCGCCTACAATGATGTCCATCTCCTCCTGACTGAGCAGGTACTCCTGCGCGAGCAGAACGAAGCGCTCGTCGAGAATCCGCACCATTTCCTCGGCATCGTCCTCGGCAAAGTGATCCCCGACCTTGCTTGCTGCCGTGCCACCGATGCCGCCTCCTGCGACACCGCCGAGGAGGATGACGGCAGTCCCGAGTCCGCCGGTGCCGATGCCGATCACACCCGCGAGGGCTGTTCCGCCGAGTGCGCCGACATATCCGCCGCCGATGCCCCCTGCGATGTTCAGCAGATTCTTGAAGAGTTGCTTGGCAGAGATGCGGTTGCGGAAGAAGTTCGTGATGTCGCCAGCCGACATGACCAGCACGATAGCCCCGTTGGCGATGATGTTGCTGCGGAGCAGCTTTGCGAGATTCCGCGTTGCGGCATTCCCGTAGATGACGGCGCCGTCCCGCATGACGCGCAGCAGTCCCTTTCGGATGGGGCTGGGGAGCATACGGACGACCTCGATGGATGGGTTCGCCAGTGCGCTGCTGACGCCAGTGCGTGCAAGCTGTGCCGTGAGGACGGAGCCGGCGAAGGCGACACCGCCTGTTTGCAGTCCATGATACATGGCGATGTCGATGGCTTTTTCGACGCTGTCGCCGTCCCATACGGATTTGGCAAAGGTGATGAGCGTAGAGATGCCCGCTGCGCCGGAGGCGATGACAGCGCCGTTTGCTGCGTCATAGACGAGGGCGTCGATCGTGCCCGCCTTTGCGATGCTGCATGCGGTCTTGTAGTCGATGTTTCCCTTGCGTACCAGTTTCTCGGCGGCGTCGGGATCGCTGACGCCTGGGACTTTGCCCTCGGCGACCCGCTTGCGCATGATCTGAACGGCATCCTGATACTGGTCGCTCGGCACCTCGATCTGCATGGGCTTACCGTTGGCATCCAGATAGCGATACTTTCCGTTACGGAATCCGGCGTCGACCGAGGCGCGTGCATTCGCATAGTATTTCGTCTGGATGAGCTGTCCGTCCACCATGCGGTCGGGTCCCGATTTCGCATTGTCATCGCCGAGAATGCGCGCATCCCTCCCGTGGAGTCGGTCGATCAGGTGATTTGTCCGCTCTGCGGCATAGCCGTGCCCCTGCCGCGCGTGGAAGCGCACGAGCTGGTCGCCGTGGGCGGCGTTCTCGATGGCGATGTTTGCGGTCGGCGTATTGGCGCTTTGCTTGTATTTTGTCTGCTGCAACACGTTGCCGAGTTGCGGTGTGTTGTTATTCTTTTTCATGCGCATTCCCTCATTCGGATGAAAATTACTCTAATCTATTATACAACTTTCGCGCAAAAAGAGAAATGGTATATGGTATAATATCCATGAAAACGCTACATTGAAGCGGCGGAGCTATGTCTACTTTGGTACGAATTACCGAACGGGAAAGGCCTGTGATATCGCGACGCCAATGCACAGAC
>JABZYJ010000228.1 GCA_015265235.1 Selenomonas sp.
CACGGAGAACCCCTTCCTCAGCAACAAACACTGTGGGGGAGATTTTCAGCAAAAACAGGATTGAAACATCACGATGCATGATTGGACTCTACCCGCACTTCTTTTACACTGCCGATCATACAGAGACAGGATGAGCAAGAACGTCATCCGTGAATGATATCCGTATACTCGGGATAGTCACGCAGACGATCCACGGGCGGGAAATCCGCAGCACCGGTGAACGTCCCGCGCTCCCACTGGGCACGCGTCGACCAGACGAGGTTTGCACGCAGCGTACCATACGCAGCAGAGACTTCGTAAGAACAAAGTTCGGGGACAAAGGTGCCCGCCGCGCCGACCTCTCCCTGCAGTTCCGTCTCGATGCGCAGATACTGTGCGGGAGCAAGCTCCGTAAGGTCAATGATATTTCTTCCGTCCTGCAGAGCAATTTCTTTCCGGTCCTTGATGGAAACCCCATCGTCCGAGACTTCGACCACGCTGCGGACGGCAGTATGCGCGGGGATGTGCACCTCCGCCTCGAATGTCTGGAATGTCCAGCGAATCTTTTCTGCGAGGTATGCAGGTGCATAGACAGCAGGATGACGCCATTCCGTCGTATGCGTGCCCGTGCTCTCGATGCGGCGGAAGTCAAGCCAGACACCAAGCGCGTCACTTCGTGGTCCCAGTGCATCGGGATTCTCATAGACGGCGCGCATCTCCTCCTCCGTCAGCCCTTCCGTATAGAAGCGCACCTGTGCCACGTTTGCAGGCAAATGCGTAAAGTACTTTGGTTTCCCGAGTTCGGGGATCACGTGACCGATATAGGAGTAGCCGACAAAGATCGGCTGATCCGCCCACTGGCGAAGTTCGCTTGATGGGTCAATTCCTCCGATGCGGCCTCGCCGCTCGCCGTCGATAAAGGAGGCTCCGCCGCGTACTTTATCAAAGGTCATGGCATACTGATGCCATACATCGACTTCTGCTGAGCCGCCCTGCCAGAAGTATTCCTCAACACCATGACAAATGCCCCATTTGATGGCACCGTTGCGCTCGACGGCCATGCGCAGTGCGTAGCCTGCGCCCCAGCCGATGGACTTGCCGCGGATCATGAGGGGGCTGTGTCCCATCTCGTCTGCGCGCGCAAAACGATACATATTGGCCGTCACTACGCCCGTGAGTCCATGCGGTGTCGCGAGATCCGCACGCGGCAGAATCTCGATGTAATCGCCGTACTCCGCCAGTTCCACTTCCATCCGGCCGTTCTTTTCAAAGACCTTCGGCGTTCCATGAAGCAGTACCGTATGGCCCTTGCCGGACTTGTCATAGATGCGCGGAACAATGCGGACAGCTCCCTCAATGCTTACTGCCTTCGGCGGAAGATCGGCGATGCCGACCCGATAGCTGCCGGCGCGCTCAAAGCGACGGCAGAAGGTCACGGAGCGCCGCTCGTGCGCAGCAAAGCGAAAATGCTGAACTGCTGCGGCTGCACCGTCCACCATAAGGGGAATCTCGATATCCGCCGCCCGGTCCAGATGATTCGTCACCTCAGCACTTGCAAACAGACAGTCAACATTCTCTCGGGTGCCGATGCGCAGGAAGAGATGATCGTAAGAAAACGCTTCTGGCATGCGCGTCTCGATCGAGTGTGTTACACCCGCGACGCAGATCCTGTGTGCGCCGACACCTTCCGCACGATAGTATGCGGCAAACGCTCGCTTCTCCCCTGGGTTCAGCAGAATGACCTGCGTATCTGCCCCTTTGCCAAACAGGTTGAGGAGGTGCTCCTCACCGTTATCAACGAGCGGCAAAGCGACTGATGCAACACCGGTTCCGGCATTCTCTGCCACGCCGCATACTTCGATTTGCCCATCCGCATCAATGGTCTGCACCGTGACATTTTGGAAGCAAATACGAGGAACATCCTTCGTCATGTGGACGGCATCAATCTCCTTTTCCGTACCGTCCGCTAAAAACCCGCAGATACGATAGTCTATCGCATCTGCCGTAATATCAAGCACGCCATAGTTGTTGTTTCCCGTCGCCGCCACTTCTGGAAACTCGGTCAGCAGACGGTGTGTGCCGTCTGCCCCCTCGTAGTCCGCTGCGGGGTCCTGTGCACTGCCCTGGCAGATATACATCGTCCGCGCGCCAATGTTCGGCTGTGCGGAAATCGCTTTGATATAGTAGTGCAGATGTCCACTGAGGACGAGATCGACGCCGCAGCGTTCCGCAACCGGTATAAGATAGCGGTTGTTGAACGCGTCCGTATACGGGTGATGCGCGACGAGAATCCTCCATGCCGCCCGCCGTGCCGGCGCTCCCATGAGATCTTCTTCTACC
>JABZYJ010000229.1 GCA_015265235.1 Selenomonas sp.
GATCAAAATCGTTTTATTGTGACGTTCAAAAACATTATATGAGATCGTTATGTCGTCCGCCTGATTCGTAATATCGACCAAGCCGTCCCGATGCTCGTATTCACGATGAAAATACGTTTCCGTCGGCTGCGTGCCGTCCTCGAAATGACAATGATCGATCCAAATATGCGTGCCGCCACGGATCGTAATACTGTCATACTGGGAATTCCAGTTGCCTTCCGGCCCATCGTTTGGATCCCACGACGGGAAATCATCATAAGGGGACTCAAACATGATATTTCGGATGATCATATTATCCGCATCAAGGACTAAATCCACGCCCTTTAATTTCGCATCTTCAATCCCAATGATGGTCGTATTGGCAGGGACATGAACCATGATGTTTTTTTCCTGATTTTTTTGAGATTGTTTTCTCTTTTCTTCCTGCTCTTCTTTTCGGCTTTTCGGCGCGGTACTATGCGGCGCATACGCGTCCAGATACTGCTGAAAATCATAGCCCTCCGCCATATAATCTTCCTTCGTCAGGTGCTTGCCATCCGCGTCCGTATCGAAGTCGATCGTACCGTAAATCATCAAAATCCTAGGTTCCGTATTTTTGCGATTCCCCAATGCGGCAATAAACTCCTGCCGATTGGTCACGCGGAAGATATTGTCCTCTACGGCAGCAGCCCCGCCGGTCGTCCCGCTGCCCTCTGCGGCAAATCCATCATTTTTAGCGAGAACCTCCCGGATAAAATCCGTCTTCCCCATCGCGCTCTGGGCGAACGGCAAGAGAAAAATAGCCGCTAACGCAGTAATGCAGGCAATCAGTAAAAGTTTCTTTTTCATGGTCTTATCTCCCTGTCCTCATCGTCTTAATGAAGAGCCCCTCCGACCTATAGTATACCACTTACGAAAGGAAAAATTAGGAGTGAGCGTGTATGACCAATCAAAAAAGCTCGCTTCATGCCATCTTTTTGATGATATTCGCGGGAAGAGAAAAAATGCGTTAATAAGAGCAATACGAAAAGAGCAGCCAGAGAAGATGTGGCTGCTCTTTTGTTTGGCTGATTGACTCTGTGCATTGTTTCCGAGCCCTTGCGGGGTTCTGGTTCTTAAATTCCACAAGATTTCAAGAGAAAACACGGCAGGGCAATCGCCCCGCCGCATCCATATCATTTACTGTGCGCTCATCGAGAGCTCGATGAACTTGTTGCCGAGTTTGGCCTTCTGGAGGACTTCCTCGGTGATGTCCGCGCCCGCCTCGACGATGACGACACCGTTGTCCATCTTGATGGTGCGTGTCGCCTTCTTGCCGAGGAGGAAGCGGCGATGACGATCCTCGTTCGCGCGCTCTGCGTCCTTGGCCTCGTCCTCTGCCGGCGCCTCAGGTGCAGGCTCCTCTGCGGCAGGTGCGGGCTCCTCTGCCGGTGCCTCGGGGGCAGCCGTCTCCTCCGGAGCAGCCGGCTCTTCGGCAGGCATCTCCTCTAGAGGGGCAGTCTCCTCGACCGGCTCAGCCGCAGCAGACTCTGCTGCGGGGGCTGTCACAGCGGGTGCCGCCGGTGCAGACGCTGCGTCAGATTTTTTTACGGCATCGCCCTCCGGCGAGATGACCGTGACTTCCTTTCCGAAGATGGCGACCTGATCTGCTGTCACCTCGGAGGTCGAGCCCTCCGGCGTTGTGACTTCGCATTTCTCGATGCTGCCGTCCTCGCCGATGAAAATCTCGGTGATGTTGCCCTGGATGACGCCCGTGCGCGTGATGGCCTTTGTACCAATGACGCGGATGTTGTCGTCGAGCAGGGTCTCAAAGTCGCCCGCTGCATCGAGCGTGAGGATGTTCTCGCTGTTGTTGATGGTGACGGCATCGTCACCGACTGCAATCACGTTATCGTAGGGGATGAGCTTGACTCCGCGATACCAGTCCTCGTCCTCGATCGTGATCGCCGCCACGATGCGGTTCGGCGCATCAATGAGGAGGGTCTTGCTCATGCCGAGCTCGCGTCCCTCTGTGATGCTGATGACGGGAAGTCCTAGGATGTCAACGCTTTTCTTCATATTTATTCCTCCATTTTAATAAAATGTCAGGTGTGATTGCCCGCCTGTCGGTCAGCCGCCGCCAGCACGTCCTCCGGTACCTCTCCGAAGGGGAGCGCAGGGGTTCCCCGCGCGCGGAGCATATCAGAAACGGCGTGCAGGGTGCGGCGGGAGCGGCGAAACTCCTGCACCATGACGGCGTTCTTTGCGATGATGGGCAGCGCGAGAGCCTTGTCAAAGAGGCGAAGCGCCGCGTCGTAGTTCCCCAGACGCTTGTAGAGCGTGGAGAG
>JABZYJ010000022.1 GCA_015265235.1 Selenomonas sp.
GGCATGGGCGTTTGAGGACATGGGCGCACACCGCGCATGGCTCGACTGTAAGGACTACAACGCGCGTGCCCTCCACCTCTATGAGAGCGAGGGCATGGTGCGCGAGGCACTCATCCGCGAGACCATTCTCTACCGAAATGCCTACGAGAACCTCGTCATTCTCGGCATCCTCGACCGCGAGTATTCCGCGCGCAAGCGTGCGGGACTTGAGCTGGAAGGAGGGCAGCCTCATGACGGACGATGAACTCATCGCGCGTGCCGCTGCTGCACGCGCACGCGCCTATGCTCCGTACTCCGGCTTTGCCGTCGGTGCGGCGCTCCTCACCGAGAGCGGCAGCGTCTACGAGGGCGTCAACGTCGAGAACGCCTCCTACCCCGTCGGCATCTGTGCCGAGCGCGCCGCCCTCGCGGCGGCGGTCAGCCACGGCGAGCGGCGTTTTGCGGCACTTGCCGTCATCGCGGACAGTCCCGACGTCTGTGCACCCTGCGGCATGTGCCGGCAGATGCTTATGGAGTTCCCCATCCGCCGCATCCTGCTTACAAACACGGCGGGTGCGGTGCGCGTCATGACCCCGGCCGAGCTATTGCCCTGCGCCTTCGGTGCGGCGGCACTGCCTGCAAAGGAGGAGCACGATGAAATTTCTCATCGTTGACGATTCGCGCCTCGTGCGCATGAAGCTCAAGGCGGAGCTCTGTGACCGCGGCCACAGCGTCGTCGAGGCGCAGGACGGAGAGGAGGCGCTCGCGCGCGTCGATGCCGCCGCCCCCGATGCGGTATTCCTCGACCTAATCCTGCCGAACCTCGACGGCATCAGCGGCCTGCGCCGCCTGCACGCAGCGCGTCCGCAGCTGCCTGTCACCGTCCTCTCCACCGCCGCCACAGAGGAGAACATCGCCGCCGCAGAGGAGTGCGGCGCACTCCTCTTTATCCGAAAGCCCTACGCGGACAGCGAGATCACCGCAGCCATCGGCAAGATGCGGCGGCGGCTGGAGGACGTATGACCGAGCTGCGTGCAACGTATACGGAGAGCTTTCTCGCGGGGCTGTCCGCCTATGCCCACATCACGGCGACGGCGGAACAGGCAGCGGAAGATCCGCCCTACATCACCATATCCCAGCATCTCACGATGAACGGCAGTCCGCTCATCGTCGCGCTCGCCGCCTCGCCCGACACATTTTACGCGCTCGCCTCGGGCTACAGCGGCATCTCCCTCAGCGGCATGGGTGACCTCGCCGTCGATGCCGCCTGCGAGCTCTTCAACGTCATCAACGGACATTTCTCCTCACAGATGCGCGCGCACGGCTCTGCCGTCTCCATCATCGACCCGCCGCGCCATGCGCTCGGCAACGCTGTGCCCGACGCGCCCCTGTTCCATCTCCCTATCGCGTGTCCGTCGGGTACGATGCAGCTCATGGCATCGCGCGAAGAATTTCTTCCATAATTATTGTTTTTGTCTCTCATGAAAGGAGACCCTCTTGTTTACATTTCTCCAGTCCCTTGACATCGAGGCGATCGTCGAGCTCCTTCTCGTCCCGACGTGCATCGTCCTCGGCGCACTCACCGTCGGCATCATCGCCGATCGTCTCATCCGCCGCTACATCAACCATCATCTTGCGGTCGATGAGAGCACATGGAAATACGTCTTTATCCGATCCATGCACGGCGTGCCGATCTTCTTCAGCTTCATCATCGGCCTCTACTGGGCGATCGAGGCCGTCGAGATCTCGCCGACCCTGACGAAGCTGCTGTCCTATCTGCTCTTCACGAGCAACGTCATCACCATCACGCGCGTCCTTGCGCGTACGGTGGACGGCGTCGTCACCATGTACTTTGAGCGGTCAAACAAGGATCTCCCGAAGACCACGCTGCTCAACAACATCCTCATCGGCGTCATCTACGTCATGGGCGTCCTCGTCATCCTCCAGTACTACGGCATCTCCATCGCGCCCATCCTCACGGCCGCCGGTGTCGGCGGTATGGCGGTCGCCCTTGCTCTGCAGGAGACGCTCGCGAACATCTTCGCAGGGCTGCACCTCATCCTTTCAAAGCAGATCCGCATCGGCGACTACATCCGCCTCGGCACGGGCGAGGAGGGACGCGTCACCGACATCGCATGGCGTTTCACCACCATCGTCCCGCTCGGTGCAAGCAATACCATCGTCATTCCGAACAAGACCATCGCAGGTGCGAACATCACAAACTTCAGCATGCCCACGCGCAGCCTCAACATCAGCGTCCCCGTCGGCGTCGCCTATGACAGCGACCTGGCATTGGTCGAGCGCGTCACCATCGAGACGGCAAAGGAAGTGCTCGCACGCGTCGACAACAACCCCAACGCCGAGCCGCTCGTGCGCTATACGAAATTCAATGACTCCTCCATCGACTTCGCCGTGATCCTCCCGTCGAGCCAGTTCGATCAGCAGGGGCTCATCATCCACGATTTCATCAAGGCACTCACCGACCGTTACCGCGTCGAGGGCATCGACATCCCCTACCCCATCCGCACGGTTATACAGGAGCAGGAGGATGCGCCCGCAGAGGCACCAGCCCCGACGAAGGCGTGAGCGAATGATGCCATACGAAGCAGCCGCTTATATTGCCTGACGAAATGTCACACATCCGTCCACTTTTATCCACAGAATGCACAGGTTTTCCCTAGGGAAACTGTGGATAACTATAGCCCGCCCTCATGCCCCTCAAGCCGCATGACAGCGGGTTTTTTCACGAAAGTCCCATGCTTTTCCTAAAAATCCTTGTGGATAACTTTGTGCACAAACAACTATATATAGATTTTCTATTGACGTCCACACACAAGATGTTGTATAATTCTACTCGCAGCGGCACAGAGCCGCAAGCGCTAACAAAGACCCGCCGCCGCGCGGAAAAAGGAGAATGAAGCATGATCGTCAACGACATCAACGTCACCGTCAACGGACTTTCGGACATCACCCCGCACGAGGTTGAGAACTACATCGCCTACATCGAGGGACAGACCAACGAGAAGCTCGACCGCCTCTCCATCACGGGAGCGGATGACGGCCGCGTCACCCTCGGCTACGAGATGCGTCAGCCGAAGTTCGAGCGCATCCGCCGCATCACGGGCTACCTCGTCGGCACGACGGATCGCTGGAACAACGCAAAGCAGGCAGAAGAGCATGAGCGTGTCAAGCACGGACTCCACTGAGATCCGTATCGCAGGGATTGCGCGCGACTCCATCGTCGATGGCGAGGGGATACGGCTGACCGTCTTTACGCAGGGCTGCCCGCGCCGCTGTCCCGGCTGTCACAATCCTGACACACAGCCAACGGACGGCGGACGGGTCACCACCGTCGGCGCGGTGCTCCAAGACCTCGACGCCAATCCTCTTCTCACAGGGCTCACCCTCAGCGGCGGTGAGCCCTTTCTGCAGCCAGCGGCACTGCTTCCGCTCGCACGTGCAGCGCACGAACGCGGCCTCGATGTCTGGAGCTACACAGGCTACACCCTTGAGGAGCTGCGTGCACAGAAAAATCCTGCCGTGGACGCCCTCCTCGACGAACTCGACGTCCTCGTCGACGGCGACTACCGCGAGGAGGAGCGCGACCTCACCCTCCATTTTCGCGGCTCGCGCAACCAACGCGTCATCGACCTCGCCGCAACGCGTGCGACAGGACAGCTGACCCTGCGGTACACCGAGGAATAAGAGATACAAAACGCCCGGCATGAGAGCAACACGCTCCCATACCGGGCGTTTCCTGCAAAAAATATTGCAATTCCTTCAAAACTTGGTATGATAAATAGAAGAGAATGTTATGGGAGGAATGCATCATGGCAGCGACAACACGGGCACAGAACCTGAAAAAGGCACAGGATTTTGCACTGAACATCGACGCGACCACGGAGATCGGGATGCTCGAACTCTCGGCGACGCAGGCGATCCGCGTCTCGATCATCCGCTCACGCGGGCGGCAGTACACCGCCATCACGCCGTTCTGGCGCAAGAAGAGCGACGATATGTGGAAGCCGAAGGCGGGCGTCTGGGTGCCCGTGGCGCATACGGGCGAGATCGCCGACTGCCTGGCACGCGCCGCAGAAAAAATCCGCGAAAAAGAGGCATAAAGTCACCCCACATGCACAAGCTCGGCATGTGGGGTTCTTTTTTGTGCGTGTGCAGTTTTCGGCATCGTCGATCAAGTGAATTTCACCCGATCAAGGCAGCAAGCCTTCCCCTTTCAAAATCCCTCCCAATCGTGTAGAATAGGAGAGAACTATTGGGAGGGCATTTTCATGATACGACAGGCAACGGTGCAGGACATCCCAGAGATGCTGCGCATCTACGATGCGGCACGCGCAGCGATGCGCGCGGCGGGCAACCCGACGCAGTGGAGCGGCGGCTATCCCACAGAGGAGCTCCTCCGCGCGGACATCGCGCGCGGTGTGAGCTATGTCCTCCACGATGCAGGCGCCGCGCCTCACGCGGTCTTTGTCCTCATTGCGGGCGACGATCCGACCTATGCGCACATCGAGAATGGAGCGTGGCGCGACGATACGCCGTACGCCACGCTCCACCGCGTGGGCAGCGACGGCTCGCACCGCGGCACATTCCGCGCCATATTGGACTTTGCACGCACACAGTACAGCCATCTGCGTGCCGATACACACGAGGACAATCATCCCATGCAGCATCTGCTGTGCGCGGCCGGATTCGTCTTCTGCGGCACGATCTATGTCGCGGACGGCACGCCGCGTCGCGCCTATGAATGGATAAAGGAGTCTCACCCATGATCGAATGCGTCACCGTCGGCGATATGATCCCGACACATTCCTATTTCTACATCGACGACGCGTCAAAGCACGGCTTTCTCATCGACGCAGGAGCAGAGGGCGATCGCCTCGCTGCACACGCCGCAGAGCGCGGCTGGACGATCGAGCGGCTGCTCCTCACGCACTGTCACTTCGACCATATCGGCGGCGTAGACGACTTCCGTGCACGCATCCCCTGTCCCGTCTGTGCCGCCGCAGAGAGCCCGCGCTACTGCAGCGACCCGAACTGGAATCTCTCCACATGGGGCAGTGCGCCCGTGACTCTCACGGATGTGGAGACGTTCGCCGACGGCGCGCACATCACACTCGCGGCGAATCCCGTGATGTCGCTTGAGGTGCGCTATACGCCGGGGCATACGACGGACTCCTGCATCTTTTACAGCGCACACGACGGCATCGCATTCGTCGGCGACACGATCTTTTTCGCGAGCGTCGGGCGCACGGACTTCCCGGGCGGAGACACGGCGGCACTCTGGGAGAGCATTCGAACGCAGATCTTTACCCTGCTGCCCGATACCGTGCTCTACTCGGGGCACACGGAGCCGACGACGGTCGGCGTTGAGCTGGCACGCTATCGCCGATGAACGCTCATGAGTTTATGGCGTCGCTCGCACAGGGCACGCCGCCGCAGATCTACCTTCTCGCCGGGGAGGAACCGTACTACATCCGCCGCGCCGAGGAGGCAATCCTGCGCCGCCTCCTGCCCGATGCCTCCGCGCGCGCAGATGCGCTCATTCGCTATGAGGAGATGCCCGCCATCGACGCGCTGGCCGAGTCGCTGGAGACCGCGCCCTTTTTCACGGACAAGATCGTCGTTCTCGTCCATGACGCCGCCGTCTTTCGCGCGGGAAAAAAGGCGGCGGAGGGCGACGCCCCTGCACCGAAGGACGATGCGGCGGAGCGTCTGCTCGCCCTCCTGACGAACCTCCTGCCGACGACCTATGTCGTATTTACCCTCAATGCAAAGCCCGACAAGCGGCGCAAACTCTATCAGGCAGTGCAGAAGGCGGGGCGCATCCTCGAGAGCGAGGCCGTGCGACCGTGGAACGTCGAGGGATGGCTGAACGAGCGTCTGCGCGAGATGGGGCGCTCCATGCAGCGCGAGGCACGTACATTCTTTCTGAATGTCGTCGGCATGATGCAGACGATCTCACTGGAGTTTCTCGACCGGCAGCTGGAAAAGCTCACGCTCTACACCGACAACAAGCAGTTCACGGAGGCGGATCTGCGCGCGGCGTTCTCGGAGATGCCCGAGGTCTCCGTCTTTGCGCTCATGGATGCCATCAGTGCGCGCGACGTGCGGCGTGCCATGGATCTCCTCGCTCGCTGCCGCGCAGACGGCGTGCACTTCACCGTGCTGCTCGCCCTCCTGACGCGGCACGTCCGCCAGCTCTGGCAGGCACGACGGCTTCTCGCGAGCGGGACACCACCCAAGGGGCTCGGCAAGATCATGGGGCTGCACCCCTTTATCGCCGAAAAGCTCGGCGGGCACGCGCGCGGCTTTCGGGAGTCCACGCTGCGGGATGCCGTCCTCGCCCTCGCCGATGCCGACTACCTGCTGAAGACGGGACAGGCGGGCGACGAACTGCTCGAGGACATCATCATCCGCCTGTGCCGCAAATAAAGAAAGAAGGCATTATTGTTATGACATCGTACGATGATCGTTTTTTCTCCGTTCGGAATACCACGCGGATGGCGCTCTGCATCGCGCTGATCTGCGTGAGTGCCTATATCGCCATTCCCGTCCCCTTCATGGCACCACTGACGATGCAGACCTTCGTCATGTGTCTCGCAGCACTCGTCCTGACCCCGCGCCAGACCGCCGTCGTGCTCATCGGCTACACACTGATCGGCGCGATTGGCCTGCCCGTCTTTGCGGGCGGTGTCGGCGGACTCGGCATCATCATGGGGCCGCGCGGTGGCTTTTTCATCGGCTTTCTTGTCGCCTATACGCTGATGAGTCTCCTCAAGGGGCATACCCCCTCCTTTCCGCGCTACGCCCTCGTCGGCGCGCTCATCAGTGTCCCCGTCACGTATCTCTTTGCCACGTTGTGGCTGACCATCCTTTTCGGCGATAAATTTGTCGGCATCAGCGCTGCCTTTATGGCGCTCGTCCAGTTCATCCCGGGCGATCTCATCAAGGCAGTCGCCGCAGCAGCACTCGGCGCGACGCTGAACCGCCGCCTGCAGTTCCTCTGAGCATGCGCGAAGCCATTTCATAACCCCTGAAAATTTTCCATAGAACCAAGACTCCCGCGGTTGCAGGAGTCTTTTTATCTTAGATAAAACAATCTTTCGCCTCTCTTATTTTCCTATAAATAAAGGTTGTGAAAGGCTATTTTCTGGGTTATAATGGCATTAGTTATACTGCCATAAAATAGGGTACATGACGGCAATCACGCCGGGGGAGTATGATCGACTACAGGAGGAGAGGAGGCTCTGCGGAAAAGAGGGAGCGGTTAGACATTTTCACTGAAATAATCAGAAGGGATGGAATGAAATGAATGGAATCACCGTATCAAAGAAGATTATTCTGAGTTTTGCCTTACTCATTGTGATGTTCCTTGGCTTCGGCGCATTTGCCTGTCATTCGGCACAGAAGCTGCACGACGCCGTGGTGGATCTGGTGGGCTGGACGGACAATCTGGCGGCGGTGGCAAATGTCGCAGACGCCGCCAGCGCAGAGCGCAGAGTCGCCATCATCCGCGCCGTGGCAAAGGATCCCGCAAAGCGCGCGGAGATCGACAATACGCTGGCAGGACTGAAAAAGGAGACGGACGACGCCTTTGCCAAGTACGAGAAGATACTCGCTGATACCGTCTACGACGTTCCGGAAGAAGCGGCACAAGACCGTGCCGTTCTGGAGAACGAGCGCAAGGCATGGGCAGCATACCGCGCCACGGACAGTGAGGTCGATGCGATGCTCGCCGAGGGCAAGAACGATGAGGCATTCACCTACCTCGACGGCCCTGCACTGGAAAAATACAAGCAGTTTACTGACTTGATCACCAAAGACCGGGATCGCTGCATTGCCGGTGCGCGTGAGGCAAACGATGACGGAACCGCCGTTTATGACAGCATTCTGATGACGACGATCATCGTTGCGATCATCGTCGTTCTCGTGACCTGTGTGTGTGGATTCCTCCTGCTGCGCACCATCTCGAGCTCGCTTGACATGGTGCTCACGAGCCTGCGCAAGATCGCACAGGGCGATCTCCGCGTCCACCTGTCAACGGAGTCGGGCGATGAGTTCGCCCAGATGGCGGACGAGACGAATAAGATGCTCGAAAACATCCGCAATATGACGAAGACCATCCAGAAGACGGCAGAGTCTGTCGCCGATGCCTCGGGCACGCTGACGAATACGGCAGAGCAGTCGGCGCACGCCACGCAGAGCGTCGCCCAGTCCATCACGGAGGTGGCGGAGGCGTCGCACGGTCAGATGGACTCGGTCGCTGAGGCAAAGCATCAGGTGCATGCCTTCACGCGTGGACTCTCGGATGCGACGAGCGCCATCGAGAACGTTGCCGACGACATCGAGCACACCTCACAGAAGGCAGAGGAGGGCAACCAGCTTGTCGTGGCGACGGTCGATCAGATGAATGCCATCGCCGATACGGTCGTCTCCTCCTCGGAGGTTGTCGCCAAACTCGGTGAGCGTTCCAAGGAGATCGGCAACATCGTCGAAGTGATCTCGGGTATCTCGGGTCAGACGAACCTGCTCGCCCTCAACGCCGCCATCGAGGCAGCGCGCGCCGGTGAGCACGGACATGGGTTCGCCGTCGTCGCCGAGGAGGTCAGAAAGCTCGCCGAGGAGTCGCAGAACGCATCGAAGCAGATCGGCGACCTCATCCGCGCCATCCAGGAGGAGACGGAGGAAGCCGTCACCGCCATGGAGACGGGCCGCACCGAGGCGGAGAAGGGTCGCGAGAACGTCGCGGCAACGGGCGAAGGGTTCTCGGAGATCCTTTCGATGATCCGCCGCATTCAGGAGAATGCGGGCTCCATCAAGGCGACGATGGACGATCTCGGTCAGCGTGCCACGAAGATCGACACCGCAACGGGCGAGATCCACGACGCGGCGTCCAAGGTCGCATCGGAGTCGCAGACGGTCTCTGCGGCGACCGAGGAGCAGGCGGCTGGCATGGAGGAGATCGCGGCAAGCAGTCGCGGGCTCTCGGACATGGCGCACGAGCTCAACACGGCAGCCGCCAAGTTCAAGACCTGACAGCAAGCAAACGAAGCAAACAAAAGGAGCAATCGTCACATGGCGATTGCTCCTTTTACGTTGCTTTTTACATCTTTTATACGATTTCGTCGTTCGGTACCATATCCTCATCCTTGAGGGTGCCTGCACGCGCACGGTCGGCAAACTCCGCCGTCGCAGTGAAGAGCACGTCGGTCGAGCTGTTGAGTGCAGTCTCACAGGAGTCCTGCAGCACGCCGATGATGAAGCCGACGCCGACGACCTGCATCGCAATGTCATTGCTGATGCCGAACGAGGAACAGGCAACGGGGATGAGGAGCAGCGAGCCGCCCGCAACACCCGAGGCACCGCACGCACCGACGGTGGCGACGAGGCAGAGCAGGAGTGCCGTCGGCAGATCGACGGGGATGTTCAGCGTATGGGCCGCTGCGAGGGAGAGCACGGCAATTGTGATCGCCGCGCCGCTCATGTTGATCGTCGCGCCGAGCGGGATGGAGATGGAGTAGACATCGGGATTCAGTCCGAGACGCTTGCACAGCTGCATATTGACGGGGATATTCGCCGCCGAGCTGCGCGTAAAGAATGCGTAGATGCCGCTCTCACGCAGCGTTGCGATAACGAGCGGGAACGGGTTGCGGCGAATGTGCAGCCAGACGATGACCGGGTTCATAATGAGCGCGACGGAGAAGAATGCCCCGAGAAGGACGGCGAGCAGATGCAGATAGCTGATGATCGCATCTGTGCCGTTCGTGCCGACCGCGTCCGCCACGAGTCCCATGATGCCGAACGGGGCAAAGCGGATGACCCAGAGAACGATCTGCGTCATGACAACGGCAAAGTCACGCACGGTGTTCTTTGTCGTTGCATTTGCCTTCTGCAGGGCGACGCCTGCAAGGATACTCCACGCGAGGATGCCGATGTAGTTCGCGTTCGCAATCGCGTGGAGCGGGTTGTCAACGACGTTGAGGATCAGGTTGTGAATGACCTCGACGATGCCGCTCGGCGGCGTGACCGACGCCTCTGCCACGACGAGGTGGAGAGACGAGGGGAAGGCAAACGAGAATGCCACGGCGACGATGGACGCGAGGAACGTCGCGATGACGTAGAGGCGCACGATGGGCTTGAGCGCTGAGCCCGAGCCGACCGTGCGCTGCGCCATGGCATTCATGACGAGCACAAAGACGAGGATCGGTGCGACGCCTTTCAGGGCACGCACGAACACGTCGCCGAGCACGGCGACGAGCGGAATCGCGGCAGGCGCATAGAGCGCGATGAGGATACCGATGATGAGTCCGACCGCGATGAGCTTGATGAGTGCCGTCTCACGGTACTTGCGGCTGATACTTCTGAGCAAAAAATCTCCTCCTTAGGGAATCGATGATGGGATAGAAAAAAACATCCATTATTATAACAGAAGAGGCGTGTCTTGTCACGCCCCCGGCAACGTCAGACCTACTGTATTCTCATTGGGCTTGTGCATGCCGCATTATGGACGGGGCTCCTCCCCCTCCTCGTGCCGCAGCTCCTCGATGTACCGCGCCACGGCATCCTGCCACGGGGGCAGGCGATGGAATCCCGCCGCATCGAGACTCTGTTTGCTGAGGCGCGAGTTCAGCGGGCGCACTGCTTTCGTCGGATAGCTGTGCGTGGGCACGGAAGTGACGCGCACCGTCTTCCCTGCCGCGCGGAAGATCTCGGTGGCAAACTGCGCCCACGAGCAGAATCCCTCGTTGGTCGCATGGTAGATGCCGTACTTCTCCGATGTGATCATCTCGGCAAGCAGCGGCGCAAGGTCATGTGTGTAGGTCGGCGAGCCGACCTGATCGCCAACGACGGAGAGGCTCTTGTGCTCCTGCGCGAGATTCAGCATGGTCTTGACAAAGTTCTTGCCGTGGATGCCGAACACCCATGAAATGCGGACGATAAAGTACTGGGAGAGATGCGCCATGACCGCCTCCTCGCCCATGAGCTTCGACGCACCGTAGACGTTGCGCGGACCCGTCATATCATCCGTCTCATACGGCGTCGTGCCCGTCCCGGGGAAAACGTAGTCCGTACTGATGTAGAGCAACCTGATCCCGCGCTCCGCGGCAAGGCGTGCGAGGATCTCCGTCCCCGCCGCATTGATGAGGCGGCAGCGGGCAGGCTCGTCCTCTGCCTTGTCCACGGCGGTGTATGCGGCCGCATGGAGGATGGCGTCCGGCTCGGTCGCCTCGATGACGGCACGCATGACGTTCTCGTCCGACAGCGGAAAGAGCTCCGAGGAGACGCCGTGTACCTCGTGCCCGCGCGCACGGAACTCCTTCACGCAGTCATAGCCGAGCTGTCCCGTCGCTCCCGTGATGAGGATTTTCATCGCAATCCATCCTTTCTTTTCCATGCGTATTATCCGTGATTCCTTTGTTCTTATTGTATCACAAAGGCGCCGCCCATGGGCGACGCCTTTTCAGTATACACTACTTAATCGTAGGAATAACAAGGGAGATGTCTGTCCCCTGCCCCTCTGCGCTCTTCACCGCGATGCGGATGCCATGCTGCTCGGCGATCCAGCGTGCGATCGAGAGCCCCAGACCGGAGCCGCCCGTCTCCTTCGTACGCGAGGAGTCCACGCGGTAGAACCGCTCGAAGATATGCGCCTGATGCTCCGGGGCGATACCGATGCCGTCGTCCGAGAGCGTCACCGTGACGGATTTGCCGTCCTCTGCCATGATGGACGACGCACGGATGTGACCTCCGGCAGGCGTGTACTTCCTACTGTTTTCGAGGAAGATGCGGAAGAGCTGGCGCAGGAGGACGGGATCGGCACTGACCACTGCTTCGTCGTTCCTGTCCAGAACGACCTCGTGCGAGGCCGTCACCATCTGCATCTTTTCCATCGTGTCGGCGAGAATCTCCGTGAGAAGCACCGCCTCCTTGTGCACTGCCTGGCGCTTCTGGTCGGCACGCGCGAGAAAGAGCAGTTTTTCGATGAGCTGCTGCATATTCTCCGCCTCAGAGCGGATCGCCGTGATGCCCTCCTCGAGGATGTCCTTGTCCTCACGCCCCCAGCGCGAGAGCATGTCAGAGTATCCGAGGATGACCGTCAGCGGCGTGCGCAGCTCATGGGAGGCATCCGAGACAAACCTCTGCTGCTGGACAAAGCCCTCCTGCAGACGCTCAAGCATTCGGTTGAACGTACGCGCCAGCTCCGAGAGCTCGTCACGCGCACGCGGGATCGTGAGACGCTGTCCGAGGCGCTCCACCTCGATGCTGCCTGCCGTCCGCGTGATCGCGCGAATCGGTGTCAGGATGCGCCGGCTGATGAAATGCCCCGCGATGAGCGCGAGCACAAAGCAGATCGCAACGGTATAGAAGAGCAGCCGCTGCAGCGAGTAGAAAAAATCCTTTTCCGTCGTTATCGTGCGGAAAAAATGAATTCGATAGGTGGCACCGGCGTACTCGAGCGTACGCTGGGCATGATAGACCGAGCCGTTGCGGAACTCGGAGACCTCCATCTCGGGATTTGCCCAAAACGGCGTCTGCACGCGCCCCTGCTCAATCGCCGCATTCGACGGGAAGTGCGGATCCGTATCGAGAACAACCCGCCCCGCATCGTCCGTGATCCGCACGATCACGCCGGGAATCACGGGACCCTCGAACCAGAACTTTGCCTCAGCTGCATTTCCGCTCTCGATGTTGTTCATCACATGACGGATACTGCGGTCGAGATCAACCTCTGCCTGCCGATAAAAAAAGATGTATGCGCCCATCCCCAGAATCGTCGTCGAAAGAATAAGCACGAAAAAGAGGATGGCGGCATACATCAATGTGATCTTGGTTGAGATGCGGATATAGAGACAGCGGTCAGCCCAGTCCGACAGGTGTCTCCTAATCGCGCACCACATAGCCGACGCCCCGCACCGTATAAATGTATTTCTTATGGAAGCGGTCGTCCAGCTTGGCGCGCAGATAGCGGATGTAGACATCGACGACATTGGTCTCGCCCGTGTAGTCGAAGCCCCATACCTCCTGCAGAATTTGATCGCGGGTCAGCACCGTACGCTTGTTGCGCAGGAGGTACTCCAGGAGGTCATACTCGCGCTTCGTGAGCGCGACCGTCTCTCCATCCACCTGCACCTCATAGCGCGAGAGGAACATGATGAGGTTCTTCACCGTCAGACGGTCAGATGCATCATCCGTCGAGATATCGCGGCGGCGGAGTGCGTTGCGGATGCGTGCGATCAGCTCAGGCACAGCAAACGGCTTCGTGATGTAGTCGTCTGCGCCGATGTCGAGGCCCTCGACCCTGTCCTCCACCGCATCACGCGCCGTCAGCATGATGATGGGCACGTTTGAGACCGTGCGCACACGGCGGCAGATCTCGATCCCATCCATGCCGGGCAGCATCACATCGAGCAGGATAATGTCGAAATTCTCCTGAATGATGCGCTCATAGGCACGCGTACCGTTCCCCTCGATCTCGGCCGTAAAGCCCTCGTGCTCCAATTCCATCTGCAAAAAACGAGCAATTCGCGTTTCATCCTCTACGATGAGGACATGTGTCTTCTCTTCCATCTGAAACACCTCACATCATTTCCCTGATTGATGTCTTTAATGTCTATACTATATATGAATGCAGGAAAAATTAAAAGCGAAAAAAGTAAAATATAATCGAAATTTTAAAGACTTGACGGTTTTCTTCCGTTTTCCTTGACAACAGGGCGTCCGTCCCGTATAAAACAGGGTAGGAATGATAAAAAGGGAGGAACAGCAGTGAACGAAAACGGACGCCTCTATCTCTGTGCAACACCCATCGGCAACCTCGGCGACATCACCTACCGCGCCGTTGAGACGCTGCGCACGGCGGATCTCATCGCGGCCGAGGACACGCGCCATACGCGCGGACTCCTCGCACACTATGACATCCATACCCCCATGACCAGCTACCATGAGCACAACAAGGACCGTAAGGGACCCGAACTCATTGCACGGATGCAGGCAGGTGAGACCATCGTCTGCGTCAGTGACGCCGGGCTCCCCGGCATCGCCGATCCTGGCGGGGATCTCGCGCGCCGCGCCATCGCAGAGGGCATCCCCGTCACCCCGCTGCCGGGCGCGAACGCCGCACTCTCCGCACTCATCTGCGCAGGACTTTCGCTTGAGGGATTCACCTTCGTCGGCTTCCTCCCGCGCAAGGAAAAGAAGCGGCGCGAACTGCTGGCACGCGTCGCCGCCTATCCCGAGACGCTCATCTTCTACGAGGCGCCGCACCGTCTGCGTGAGACGCTTGACGCTCTTGCAGAGAGCCTTGGCAGAGCACGACAGGCATGCGCCGCGCGCGAACTGACGAAGAAATTCGAGGAGTTTCGCCGTGCGCCGCTCGGTGAACTCTCAGACTACTATCGGGAGAACGAGCCGCGCGGCGAATTCGTGATCGTCGTCGCGGGCGCAGACGAGAATACTGCGGCGAATGACGGGGAGGAGATGTCCCTCATAGAGCACTATGCAGCACATATCGCCGCAGGCCTCGACAAGAAGGAAGCCATGCGCCGCACCGCACAGGAACGTGGCATCTCGCGGCGGGATGTGTATCAGGCCGTGCTGGCGGAGGAGGATAAAAGATCCACACCGATCTGAAGGACTATTTTATCCGCGTTTCCCTTGCTGTTTTCTCAGTGCCGTTGTATAATCTTTCTAATCACGATTATAATAATCGTGATTAGAAAGATGGTGATATTGTGTTTATCGGTCGTGAACGTGAGCTAGATTTTTTACAGGAGCGCTATGACTCGGAACGCGCCGAGCTCATCGTGCTCTATGGACGGCGGCGCATTGGAAAGACAGAGCTGCTGCAGCAGTTCGCGCGGGATAAGTCTGCCGTATTCTACGCCTGTACGGAGTGTACCGATCAGGAGCAGCTTGCCCGCTTTTCAAAGCGCATCCTGCAGGCAGGCATCCCTGCGGCGCATTTTCTGACCTCGTTTTCGGATTGGGAGACAGCGCTCAGGAGCATACAGGATGTCCCATCTGAGGGGAAGAAACTGCTCATCATCGACGAGTTCCCCTATATGTGCGCGAGCCATCCAGAGCTGCCGTCCATCCTGCAAAATCTCTGGGATCATGAGCTCTCGCAGGCAAACGTCATGCTCATCCTCTGCGGCAGTGCGATGAGCTTTATCGAGAACGAGCTGCTCGCCGAGCGCAATCCGCTGTATGGCAGGGCGACGGGCATCTACAAGCTGCCGCCGCTGCCCTTTGTAAACGTGCGGGAGTTTTTCCCACAGTACAGCGTGGAGGATCAGGTCGCAGTCTATGCGATTCTCGGTGGTATTCCCTACTATTTAATTCAGTTTCAACCCCAGAAATCCCTCGAAGAAAATATCTGCACGAACATCCTGCAAAAGGGCTGTGTCCTCTACAGCGAGGTGGAGTTCCTGCTGCGGCAGGAGCTGCGCGAGACGAGCGTCTACAACGCCATCATTGAGGCGGTGGCGCTCGGCAACAATACGCTCGCCCTCATCCACAGCAAGACGCAGATCGAGAAAACGAAAATCAGTGTCTACCTAAAGAACCTCATGGAGATCGGCATCGTCACACGAGAGTTTTCCGTGCTTTCCACCGTGAAGGAGCGGGCGGGCAGCGGACGCGGGCTGTATCAGCTGACGGACGCATACTTCCGTTTCTGGTACGCATTTCTCTACGGCAGCCACTCAGAGCTTGAGGCGGGCGACGCGGCAGGCGTATGGCAGCATCTCATTTCCCCCCAGCTGCACGAATTCACCTCTCGTGCCTACGAACAAATCTGCATCGAGTATCTGCGCAGCCGCAATCGTGCAAATGACCTGCCGTTTCACTTTGTTAAGATCGGCCGCTGGTGGGAGAAGGTCACGCATACCGCCGAGGGGAAAAGGCGCACGGTATCGGAGGAGATCGACATTGTCGCCGCAGATCGCGCGGAGCGGAACTTTCTGCTCGCGGAATGTAAATTTCGCCATACGCCCACCGATCTTGATGTACTCCGACAGCTGCAAGGCAAATGGCCGCAAGAGAAATATCCGGGAAACTACCACTATATGATCTTTTCCTTCTATGGTTTCACCGAGCGACTGCGTGATGCCGCTGCACAGGAGAATGTGTGCCTCGTGTCTGGGGAGGACTTGTAAAGCTATGCGATACATGAATCTGTATTTAAGCGCATCCGTGCCGCAGTTGGAGACCTTTCTCGCCGTGAAAAAGGTCATCGACGAATGGGATCCTCTGCATTTGTTTCCGTGTGCGCCGCTGGACGAATATGAGTATGAGGTTCACTTGATCTGCAAGCGGCTGGAGGCATGTCCCCCGTGGCGAAAGCCCCCTGCTCTTGACGAGTTGGCAGGGTTTATTGGCTATGTCTGCTGTGAGTGCAATCACTATGATCGCGGTTGGGCCGTGTATCGGGCGGTTGCAGACAAGGTCATTCACGCGATCAAACAAGTCCCCGCTTGACCATACCGATACATATGGGGTCGTCTTTCATCTCCGATACAGAAATATTCCCTAGCGCAGACGATTGTCCGCAGCGGCACGGATGCTGATGAAGATGTTCGTCCAGAACACATCGCCCTTGTAAAAGCTGATATAATAAACACAGTCCTCTGTGTGATAGGTGTAACTCGTTGAGACAATGGTGCGCGGATGTGGTGGGCGCTGTGTTCTGGTTTGATGTGAGACTGTTTTCTGTGCGCCAAGCGTTTGGAAATAGTTATCATAGAATGCCGTCAGCTCGACCGGCGTGAGCAGGGACTTGCACCGATAGAACAGCCAGCGGTGCTCTGCCTTTCTCCGGATCTCGAACGGCCCCGTGATGACGGTTCCTGTCGGATATGGTATCTCCATATAGGCATCCACGATGGTCGATTCAAACTGCTTCGCTTGGGGAGATATATAGAAATAGGTATCGCGCATTGTCATTACTGTGATGAAAAGAATCACAAGGTAGATTACCCAATCCGGAATACGTATTTTCATAGGTCTCCCCCCTCTGATTATTTTATCGTATCATTTTCACCGATACGAAAGCAATATGAATGCCGCCGCAGTTGTCACCCCGCACACTCTGTGCTACTATATACAGGAAATTATATCGAAACGAGGCATGATTTATGAGCGAAAAGACTCCATTTTACATCACCACCCCCATCTACTACCCGAGTGCGAAGCTGCACATCGGTCACGCCTACTGCACGACGGTCGCGGATACCATTGCGCGCTACAAGCGGCTCGCAGGATTCGACGTGTTCTTTCTGACCGGCTCGGATGAGCACGGGCAGAAGATCCAGCAGGCAGCAGAGAAGGAGGGCATCACGCCCATCCAGTACGTCGACCGCATTGTTGCGAGCTTTCAGGAGCTGTGGCGGCTGCTCGGCATCTCCTACGACGACTTCATCCGTACGACCCAGCCGCGCCACCATGAGCTCGTGCAGGACATCTTCCAGCGCATCTACGATCAGGGTGACATCTACAAGGGCTCTTACACGGGACTCTACTGCACACCGTGCGAGAGCTACTGGACGAAGCTGCAGCTCGACGAGAACGGCTGCTGCCCCGACTGCCACCGCCCCGTGCAGGAGGTCTCCGAGGAGGCATACTTCTTCCGCATGAGCAAGTATGCGGATCGTCTGCTCGCCTACATCAACGAGCATCCTGACTTCATCCAGCCCGTCTCGCGCCGCAACGAGATGATCGCCTTCATCGAGCAGGGGCTGGAGGATCTGTGCGTCTCGCGCACCTCGTTCGACTGGGGCATCCCCGTGCCGTTCGACCCGAAGCACGTCGTCTACGTCTGGTTCGACGCACTCACGAACTATCTCACGCCGATCGGCTACCTCCACGACAAGGAAATGTTCCATAAATATTGGCCGGCAGACGTGCATCTCGTCGGCAAGGAAATTGTGCGCTTTCACACGATCATCTGGGGCTGTATGCTCATGGCGCTCGGACTTGACCTGCCGAAGAAAGTCTACGGGCACGGCTGGCTCATCGTCAACGGCGCAAAGATGTCGAAGTCGGTCGGCAACGTCGTCGACCCCGTCGCCCTCATCGAGGAGTTCGGCGCGGACGCCATCCGCTACTTCCTCCTGCGCGAGATCGCGCTCGGACAGGACGGCAACATCTCGCGCGACGCACTCATCGGGCGCATCAACTCCGACCTCGCGAACGATCTCGGCAACCTGCTGCATCGCACACTCTCCATGGCGAAAAAATACCGGAAAGGCGTTATCACGAAGGGCGCAGGACATACGGACTTCGATGCGGCACTCGAAACGATGGCGACGGCGACGGTGCGCGACTATACGGAGCAGATGGACGCGATGGAACTCTCCGCCGCAGTAAAGACCGTCTGGGCGCTGATCTCGCGCACGAACAAGTACATCGACGAGACCGCCCCGTGGACGCTCGCCAAAGACGAGGCGAAGGCGGCAGAGCTGGACTCTGTGCTCTATCACCT
>JABZYJ010000230.1 GCA_015265235.1 Selenomonas sp.
GATATTTTACCAGATTGATTCTGTATGTTCTGCTTTTTTATGTGTCCGATTTCATTTTACAATGAACCATTTGTATTTTTCATGGGAAAACGCATATCTCTTTCCGTATATCCTTTATAAAATTTACGGAAGTAAAGCTCCATCGTATGAGGTGAGAGAACGGTATCCGCTTCGGCATGATAGAGCATATCGAGTGCGATCTTTTTCCCCTGCTGGATATCCACCAAGCGGCTGATATTTTCATTGGCGAATGAAAACAGGCGAACGATCCCGCGCTCCATCTCTCCATGACGATTGCAGCGTCCTGCCGCCTGCGCGATGGAGGAGAATCCTGCCAATGCACGATAAACCACAGGAAAGGATACATCAACCCCCGCCTCAATGAGCTGCGTGCTGATACAAATCAGCCGCTGTTCCGGATATTTCCGGCGAGCATCAAGCTCCTCCCGTACAGTACGCAGCACTGCCTTACGGTGGGCAGGACACATTTTCGTACTGAGATGCACAACATGAATATCTCGTTCCAAAATCTGTGTGCGTTCAGAGACTGCCTCACAGAGACTCCTCGCCTGTGCCGTGAGGTTCACAATGCAAAGGACATCACCAATCTCCTCTGCAGCATGTACGATCTCACCGGCGATCTCATCAACGGAAGAGCCTCCATCCTCACAACGGTTCTCAACCTGCACACGTCGGAACCCCTCAAACACCTCTGCCGTATCACTGGTAAGATCGGCATGGTTACTTATCTCAATGGGAAATTTCAGCTGTTCCAATGGCGGCTGTGTTGCCGTGCATAGAACGGCAGTAACACGAGAAAATGTCTTGAGAAAGTTCATCGCTGCGTTGAAGAGATATGTACAGCGTACAGGTAACGTCTGAATCTCATCAAAGATAACGATGCTGTCCTCCAAGGCACGCAGACGTCGGAGTGAGGAATTATCTCCCGCAAATAATGTATTGAGAAATTGTACCTGCGTCGTAAAGATAACCGGAACATCCCATCGCTCTGTAAGGATGCGTCGAAAGTCCATACGCTCCGTATCTTCCCCATCGTCCTCCGTGATGACATTGGAGTGATGTTCCAGAATCGCCTCATCCATGTGGAAAATATCACGAATCTCCTTGACGTTCTGATCGATGATCGAGGTATAAGGAATTACGACAATGATACGCTTCTTCTGATAGATTTGGGCATGCTGCAGCGCAAAACGCATACTCGCAAGGGTCTTTCCTCCACCAGTTGGTACGCAGAGCCGATAGATTCCCGGTAATGCTTCCGCTGATTTTAGACAGTCCTCACTGATCTTCTGACGAAGATGCGCTATCTCCTTCGCCTTTGGCTCCGATGGAAGCGTAAAACCTGCCAATTTTTGTTCCAGCTTGTCGGAAAAAGCCTTCCAAATGGCTGACGTATCCCACACACGTTCCCGTGCTTCCCCGAGTTCGAACTCCGCACTATCCAGACGATCAGCATCAACGAGCATGCTTAGGAGCAGCTTATGCACCATGCCCCAGACGAAATAGTACATCTCACTCCCTTCCGCTGCGTATGATATAATTTTTACATCAAGAGCCGAGAACTCACAAACCGCTTCCTCAAACAGTTTATCAATATCAGCCTCCGAGAGAACATGTGTAAAATAATAGGAAAGGTCAACCTCCGGCACCTTCTGCTTCTCCATGCGCCGCAGAAAATCCGATACACCGTCCTCTCCCAGATAGTTCATGAGACCAGTATGATGAGAAAAAATGACAAGTGCTGCTATATGTACAGTAAGAAGAGCAGAATCCCCTCTTCTGCCATAGCGCTGCATCAAAAATTGCCCGCCTGCTGACGAGTGATCTACCGTCCCCTTGCGGCTATTGTCCTCTGGATGCTTATGACACCAATCGAGATAGTCCGCAAACTCCTCCGAACATTTCCCAAGATCATGCAGCACGCCGATCAGATAAGCAAGCGACGAGAGTCCGATCCTCGCCGCATCTTCTTTCATCAAGTTGCCCACACGAAGAAGATGAGCCCCCATCGTCTGTTCTTTCGAGCCATCGCGCCTAATATGCGCAAAATACGCTTTCATCTTCATCTCACTCCCAAGCTTATAATTCTATTTTATTTTATCAATTCCTTCAATTATTTATTATAATTAGAAATTTTAGTATCCAAATATGCAGCATCGTGACATCAAAAAATCCCCTCATCCGGAAATCATCGGACAAGAGGATATATCGTTCATTTGGTGGCGGCACAGAGATTTGAACTCCGGACACTGCGGGTATGAACCGCATGCTC
>JABZYJ010000231.1 GCA_015265235.1 Selenomonas sp.
CCGACTTGATAGCGACGAAAAAAGACCTGGATTTTCTTAGAAAACACTTCCTCGTCTTGGTGGTTTTATGTTATACCGTTCATAGCATGAGCCTCCATTGGATGTTTTTGGTTGACACTTAAAATTATACCAAATGGATGTTGCTCATGCTATTTTATTTGCCAAGAAGATAGATGCTTCAAGGGTTACAGCAGATTATTCATCTTATTCATCTGCGAAGTTTGAGTTAGCTGTATCTTGTTTACAAGAGATAGACAGAATGATTCGTTATTTATGTCATATAAAATCAATTCTGTTTGACTTTTACGATATTTCCAATCAACAATTATATCAAAATTTTTATCCCATATTATTTGTCCGTTGAAATCAAGTATGTACACATTAACTTCACAAATAATACAAATCGTTTTTTCTTTATGTAATATTGTTATATCGAAAATTTGAGAATCAAGAAAAAGAAGCCAACATACCTTCTTTCTTATTTGATAAATTCTAGAATCTGCCCCAATAAAGAGATATTCGTTATCTGACTCAAATAATGGGGGGATTCCGTGGTCTTCACTGAATATGGCTATTGGTGGTAGTGCATCATATTCGACTACATAGTATTTATAAGGATTATCTTCTTTTGTGTCTAATAAGATGCCATTTTTCTTTGTTATATAATCTTGTGCCTCACATTTAGATTCCATTTCATATAGAATATATTCATTTGTGGACTTTTTTTCTTTCATAATAAACTCCATTCCGCCGCTGTCGCGGGCGGCACAAATAGGGATGAAAACAAAGGTGCGACACGCCCTTGTTTGGTATAATCTTCTAAGAGGAGAGATACCCTACAAAGCACGGGGAGGCGAGTTGAGGATTGTCAGCTCCTTCGATTCAAGTCAGTATAATAAACAGTGCAAGTCCTGCCGCTCAAGCACAAATAAGTGGATCTTTTAGACCGTACGCTAATCATTGGCATAGACTTATCGTTTTTGCTTGGCATGGACAGGCAATGTCTCTCCTCAACCATGAAAGGAGGATTGCCAACATGAAAATCGTTTACCCCGTCTGCTGTGGCATCGATGTCCACAAAAGTTTTCTCGTTGCCACCATCGTATCCGTCACCAAGATGCGGACACTCTCTTACAAGAAGGAACGCTTCTCCACGTTCAACAATGATCTTCGAAGGCTCAAACATTGGCTCATTGAAAACAACTGCTGTGACGTTTGCATGGAATCCACCGGCAAATACTGGGTCCCCGTCCTCAATGTGCTCTCGCCGGAACTGCATGTCGTGATTGCAAATCCGAAGTGGGTGCGCGCAGTGAAAGGCAACAAGGACGATGCCAAGGATTCCAAATGGATCGGGGAACTGTTCTGCTTCGGTCTTGTCAAAAGCAGCTTCATCCCCGGTAAGGAGATTCGCATATTGCGTGAGTTTACACGCTACCGCTGTAAGCTCGTCAATATGCGCAGCAGCGAGAAGAACCGCTTCCAAAACGGCTTTACGGTCTGCAACATCGCCTTGGATTCTGTCGTCTCCGATATGTTCGGAAAATCTGCCTGTCAGATCACCGATTATTTGCTGACAAACGAAGATCCAAAGGCACAGCATTGCGCAACGTTGCTCCAACGCTCTCTCAAAAAGAAGGCTGTTGCTGTCGTTGCATCCATCGAAGGATTTCAACTCACAGAGGAGCAGAAGTTTCGCATGCTACAAATTCGACAGCATCTGGAATACTTGGATGCTGCGATACAGACCATCGATGAAAAACTCGATCAGATGACGGCTCCCTACGCCGCTGCCATCCGTCTCCTTTGCACAATCCCCGGCATGAAGCGCGAATCTGCCATAACGATCCTTTCCGAAATCGGTACGGATATGACGCAGTTCGACTCTTCCAAGAGGCTTTGCAGTTGGGCCGGCCTGACCCCCGGCAACAATCAATCCGCCGGCAAGAAGAAATCTGTGAGGATTACACGTGCCGGTGTCTACATCAAGCCGATGCTTGTGCAGGCAGCTCATGCAGCCGTCAAATGCACCGGTCAGCCCTACTACAAAGTCAAATGTGAAAATATCGCGCGGCGCCGTGGCAAGAAAAGAGCCATCATTGCCATTGCACGCATGATATTGACAGCGATCTACCATATGTTCAAAACCGGAGAAGTGTTCTGTCCCACCGATCTTCGGCAGATCGACATGCCTGAGGAATTAAAGGAAAAGCACAGATTACGTAAGATACACAACGCGATTCAGCTCTTAAAGCAACAGGGGATTCTT
>JABZYJ010000232.1 GCA_015265235.1 Selenomonas sp.
GTTCCGCCGAAGTGGATCTGCCCCGACGGATGCATATCGTAAAGATTCGGACTGAAGAAATGCACATGCCGCCCGACAGACACCCCCACATCGAGAATGATATGCGGCAGTTCACTGTCCGTATCGGGAATCGTTGGGATCGAGATGAGCGCACGGTCGATATCGATCGTCCCCGATACCTTCGGCAGCGTCTCGCCCCAGTAGGTATCCTCCGTCAGCTTCAGCGCGCCCGTCAGGGGGCCGTCGTAGAACGACGTCTTGACCGAGAGTGCATTCATCACGAGCATGAACTCATAGTTCGCGGGTTTTAGCCCACTCAGCCCCGTATGCCCCGTCAGGAGATAGCTGCCCGTGCCCATGCGCCCCGTGCACTCGCGTATGGCGATCGAGTCACCGAGCGCATCGACCTGCACCTCGATCTCCGTGATCGGTGTCTCAATTGCCTTGAGCTTCACCGCGCCATCCCTGATGCGCAGTGAGCCGTTGATGCGCGGAGCGGCAAGCGAGCCACGGATGGTCAGCTCGCCCTCGGTACGGCCGAGTGCCCACTCGATCTCCCGTGAGAACACGGGGAGCAGGGAGAGATCGGCGTGGTCGAGGGACAGCGTGAGATCGATCTGTTCGGCGGCACTGAGCTCCTCATCCGCATCCGCCGTGAGCGCGTGCAGGGGGAGCGTCCCGTGCACACGCGCCGTATAGTCCACGCCGCCAATGTACTTATGCACCGTCAGCTGATTGACGCGGACAACACGCCCGCGCACCTGAATCTCGCCAGCCAGCGCATCGAACGTCCCGCCGCGCACGCCCCCGTTTTTCGCAGAGAGTGACACATCGGCGACGGGATTGTGTGCCGTCCCGCCGACGTGCGCCGTGACAGACGCCGTGCCCGACACGGGCTCATCAATACCCGCCAGCCCCGTATAGAGCCCGAGGGCAATATCATTCGCCGTGACATCGACATCCATCATACCGTTAAAATCTACGGTGCCCGTCGCGGAGAACGATCCGTCGCCCTGCTTTCCCGTGAGACGGTCAATCGTCAGCACGTGGTTGGAGAGGGAGACATCCAGCGCCGCATCGGTGACGGGATAGCCTGCGACCGTACCTGCGGCGATCTCACCCGTCACGCCGAGGGACGGATTATCCCGCGTCCCGCCGACCCAGATATGGCTCGTCATCGCTCCGCCGACGCGATCCTCCTTCTGATTGCCCAGCGCGAGGAGCGCCCCGACATCGAAGTTCTCCACATCCATGGTGCCGCGCAGCACATCCGAGTGCGTGTCATAGTGCAGGCGCGCCGATACCTTTCCTTTCTCCCCTTGATGGAAGCCCGTGCGGTCGAGCGTGACGATGCCGTTCTCATAGTAGACGAGACTGTGTACCTTCGTCAGCGTCACGCCGTTCATCGTCACCTCGTCCGCCTTCAGGTCGCCGCGGAAGATGGGATACGAAATTGTCCCGCCGACCTGTCCGTGGAACACACCGTGCCCTGCCACAGGATAGGGGAATTTATGCGCAAACCGTTTGAAGTTCAGATCGCGCACCTCAGCGTCGAGATTGAGCTCTCCCTGCGTACTGATCGTGCCGTTCAGCACCATGTCCACCATCGGGGAGTAGATGTGAAAGACCTGCAGACGGATGATGCCGTCATCGAGGAAGTAGTCGCCGTCCATGCCCGAGAGCAGTGCGCCCGCGTAGCTGCCGCGATAGAAATGCACGTAGCCGACGGCGTGGGGATTGTCGAGCGTCCCCGTGAATTTGATGATGTTGTCAATGTTGCCCGTGATCGGCTGGTCGGGCGCGACGAGTGCCGCGACATCCTCCATGCGCGCCCCCATCGTGTCGATCTGCACATTGATGCGCCGCTCGCCCGTAAAGCCGATCGTACCGTTGACAAGCCAGACCTCGCGCCCATTCCGCTCCATCGAAAAATCATGGATGCCGATGCCAGAGAGCGAGCCCTCCGCGCGGAAGATCAGGCTGTCAAAGGGCTGATACATCAGCTGTCCGCGCGTCGCCGACACCTTCATCTCCACGTGTGGATCCGCGATATCGCCGTGCACCTCGCCGCTGATGTCCGCGAGTCCCGCAAAGCTGAGACGATCATCGAGGCGGTTCAGCAGGGAGAGATCGACATGTCCGCCATAAAAGCGGAGATCAAGCGCTGATCCGCCGCGGATCGTCCCCTCGACGCCAAGATCCGTTCCATGGGGAAGGTTCAGACTGAGAAAATCAATCGCCAAATCCTGACCGCGCAGGGAAAAG
>JABZYJ010000233.1 GCA_015265235.1 Selenomonas sp.
CATCACGACATTCGCTGTCTTGCGTCCGACGCCCGGGAGCTTCTGCAGCGCCTCAAAGTCCGCCGGCACCGCGCCGCCGTAGTCATCCAGCAGGATATGACAGGTCTCTATGATGTGCTTCGCCTTCATACGGAAAAATCCACAGTCATGAATCTCCGCTTCGAGTGCGGTCTGTCCGAGCGCAGCAATCGCAGCAGGCGTATTTGCCTTTGGAAAGAGCCGCCCCGTCACCACATTGACGCGCGCATCCGTACACTGTGCCGAAAGAATCACCGCAATGAGGAGCTCGAACGGCGTCTGAAATGTGAGCGCGGGCTTTGCATTCGGATAGAGGGAGCGCAGAATACGCAGCTGCTCTGCCTTAACTGCCTTCGTGACGCGCATCAGTTTGTCAGAGCGCGCGTCGGCGCTGGGATGCGCCCGCCGCGTGCAATGAAGGCTGCCGAGCTGAAGGCGCTGCGGACGGGAACAATGGGCGAGTAGCCTAGGAGGCCACCGAAGGAGACTGTCTCCCCTACCTTCTTCCCGGGCACGGGAATGACGCGCACCGCTGTCGTCTTGTTGTTCACCATGCCGATCGCCGCCTCATCCGCAATGATGCCGGCAATCGTGCTGGCAGGCGTATCGCCCTCAATCGCGATCATATCCAGTCCGACCGAGCAGACGCAGGTCATTGCCTCAAGCTTCTCGATGGAGAGACTGCCGCGCTGAACTGCGTCGATCATGCCCTCGTCCTCGCTGACGGGAATGAACGCCCCCGACAGGCCGCCGACATGGGAGGTCGCCATCAGGCCGCCCTTCTTGACCGCATCGTTGAGGAGTGCGAGAGCCGCCGTCGTGCCGGGTGCCCCGCACGCCTCGAGCCCCATCTCCTCCAAGATGCGCGCCACACTGTCTCCGACCTCCGAGGTCGGTGCCAGAGAGAGATCAATGATGCCGAACGGAACGCCAAGGCGGCGTGACGCCTCACGCGCGACAAGCTGTCCCACGCGTGTGATCTTGAACGCCGTACGCTTGATCGTCTCGGCGATCTCCGTGAAGTCCGCGCCCTTCAGGTCCTCAAGGGCATGCTTGACCACACCGGGACCGCTGACACCGACATTGATGACGCGGTCACCCTCGGCAACGCCGTGGAATGCGCCAGCCATGAAGGGATTATCTCCGGGGGCATTGCAGAACACGACGATCTTGGCGCAGCCGAGAGCCTCCTGCTCGCGCGTCAGCTCTGCCGTGCGCTTGATCACATCGCCCATCTCGCGCACGGCATCCATATTGATGCCCGCCTTTGTCGAGCCGATGTTGACCGACGAGCAGACAATATCCGTCGCTGCCATCGCCTGCGGAATGGAGTCGATGAGCACGCGGTCGCCGTGCGTCATTCCCTTTTCGACGAGTGCCGAAAATCCGCCAATAAAATTGACCCCGACCGCCTTGCCCGCGCGATCGAGTGCCTCCGCTACAGGGACGAAGGAATCCGTCTGGCACGCATCCGCTGCAATCCCGATGGGCGTGACCGAGATACGTTTATTGATGATGGGGATGCCGTACTCCGTCTCGATGTCTTCGCCCGTCTGAACGAGATATTCCGCCGAGCGCGTGATCTTCTCATAGACATTCTGGCAGAACTTCTCGAGATTCGGATGGGCACAGTCCCGCAGGGAGATTCCCATCGTAATGGTACGCACATCGAGGCGGTTTTCTGTAATCATCCGATTGGTTTCACGGATGTTCTCAAATGTAATCAATCTGCCGCTCCTTGCTCAAATCTTGTGCATGACCTGGAAAATCTCCTGATGCTGAACCTTGATCTCAAGTCCCTGCTCCTCGCCCTTCTTCCGCAGAATCTCCTGCAGCTCCTTGAGCTTGATCTCCGCATCATCCGGCATCTCGGCAATCATCACCATGTTGAAAAAACCGTCCATAATATTCTGGTTCACATTCATGATGTTGACGCGCTGCTCGGCAAGAATCCCGCTCACCATCGCCACAATACCGACCTGATCCCGTCCGACTATCGTTACAACCAGCTTCATCTTTGCCACTCCTCATCCATTTGCCCGCACGGGCTGTGCAATATATACCCTGCATCATATCAAAAAAGGCAGACAGCGTCAAATGTAAATACGGCACGAACCGCACCGCAACGTGCTGTCCATGCCGTATTAAGGAATCGCTGATAAAATGAAGTCCGTCAGATTGGCGTAGATTTTTTCGTCCGAACAAGGAGGAAAACCGGACGCATAGCCAAAGCTATGTGGAGGATT
>JABZYJ010000234.1 GCA_015265235.1 Selenomonas sp.
ATCTACAACCTCCTGCAGGAAGAACGCCAGCGCCAGCGCTACACACTCTCGCTGATGCCGAACATGAACGCCATGTCGCCGTTCGCGAAGTATCTTGAGGGCAGTATCCTCACGAACAGCTTCTTTGACCGCAGCGACGAGACCCCGACCGGCGGCCTCCACCTTGAGGCCATCGTGCGCGACCGTGCAAAGCAGCTCTTTCACAGCGACCACGCCATCGTCCGCCTCGGCAACATCGTCGCCGCCTCGCGCGTCGTCTTTCAGGCACTCCTCGCAGAGGGCGACATGGTGCTCTCCCTCAACCTGCGCAAAAAAGATCACGTTGCGGGACTCTCCTACCGCTTTGAGAACTACGGCATCGAGCCCGGCACGCAGGAGATCGACTGGGGTGCGGTGCGTGCCCAGGCGGAGCGCGTCCGGCCGCGGCTCATCATCTTTTCCCCGGTCAGCTTCCCGCGCACGATCGACTACCAGATCCTCTACGAGATCGCACAGACCGTGGACGCCTACCTCTGGGTCGACATCAGCCAGAGCGTCGGCCTCGTCGCGTCCAAACTCATCCCCTCGCCCGTGGCGCTCGCCGATGTCGTCACGTTCTCCACGCGCGACTCCCTGCGCGGGCCCGACGGCGCCGTCGTCCTCACGAAGGCAGAGCTCGCCTCACGCATGGAAGCCGCCGTCATCAACACGGGGCATGAGGCACTGCACATGAACCACCTCGCCGCACTCGGCGTCGTCCTGCGCGAGGCGGCCAGCGATCGCTACCGCAACTACGCCGCACAGGTCGTGCAGAACGCACAGGTGCTCGCGCGCACCCTCGCCGACCACGGCGCGTCCGTCCTCTGCGGCGGCACGGACACCCACCTCGTCCTTGCCTCCACGGCGGCAGGCGTTGACATCGGTACGGCGGTCAAGGTCATCGGACAGATGGGCATCCGCGTCAAACTCGACACCATGCCCACGATGGATCCGGGACTCTTCCTCCACGCCCTGCGCCTCTCGACCTCGAACCCGACGACCAGAGGAATGCGCGAGGAGGACATCGCCTACATCGGTTCCCTGCTCGCAAAGCCGCTCTCGACCGTCCTCACCCCGGAGCAGATCGAGGCAACGCGCAAGGAAATCGTCGCCCTCGTCAAAGACGCCCCCCTCTTCGCCGACGAGTGGATGGGCGACTCTGAGAACTGACCCGCGACCCACACAGACAAAAGAGCGCCTCTCCGCCATGGGCGGAGGGGCGCGTTTTCGTATGTGCTATGCCCTTCATTTTTCTCTTCCATCAAAAGAATATTGCTTCCACCGTATAAAATACGATTACTTTTCTTTCAACTTCTGAAAAATATTTTTCTTTTTCTACTTGACATTACAAATCAGAGTATATATAATCTAAATATGTTCACAGACAACTGAATCATTTCATCAAGCAAGAATATATGAGGAGTGTTATCATGAAGAATATCCAGCTCTTACTGAACGACGATGAGTACGCCCATATCGCAGAGGCAGCGGAGAAGCAGGGCATTCCCGTCCTCGCGCACATCCGCGCGCAGCTCCTCGGCACGGAGGATGCGTTTGCGGCGACATACGCCGACACGCTGCGCCGTGTCGAGGCACTGACGCCGGGGACAAAGTTCAGTCTAAAGACCCTCTTCGGCACAGACTGGACAATGCCGCGCGGAATTAAACTGACCCTCGGCAGAGCGTTCTACGACATGGTCGACGGCGGCAAGGTCACCGCGGCCAAGGCACTCGGCAAGGACAGCTCGAACATCATGCAGTACGTGCGCGTGTAAAGGAACACGCACAGAATAGGAGAGAGAACGGAGGAACGTATGAATCTCAAGGAAGCATTCCAGATGCAGAAAATCCTCAGTCGCCTGCTGGAGGAGGCCGCCTCATATCTGGACGATACGGACAACGTCATGACGGTGACGGAGAAGCATCTCCGCAGCAAGGTCGTCCCCGAGCAGGCGGACGAGGACGTGGACTGCAGCGAGAAGTTCTACATGGCGTACGATCCCATGACCGTGCTGCGCGCATGGCACGCCCTCATGGAGGAAAAGGAACGGCTGGGGCGCGCCATTACACAGGCAAAGGCGACAATGGCGCTGAACTTTGACACCGCCGCCGAGGAGAACAAGGCACGCCGCCGCTTCCTCAAGACGCTCGCGCGCCTATCCGAGCAGCGTTCCACGAGCAGGATGAAACGCGGCGCCGGGAAGGGCTACGTCTTTAACAAGGACGGCAACCAGACCCCCTACTG
>JABZYJ010000235.1 GCA_015265235.1 Selenomonas sp.
GCGCAAAGGGCTGCCCGGAGAACGCGATCGACCGCAATGAAAACGGCACCGTCGTCATCAACGAAGACAAATGCGTTGGCTGCCACTACTGCGAGCACAACTGCCCGTGGCACATTCCCAAGATCGACGAGGTGCGCCATAAGTCGACGAAATGCGATCTCTGCTATGACCGCATTGCACACGGCTACGAGACGACGGGCGAGGTGCTGAAACCTGCCTGCGCCAAGACCTGTACGGCCCATGCCCTCGAGTTTGGCACGCTGGAGGAGATGAAGCAGCTCGCGGCGGAGCGCGTGGATCTCGCACGCGCATCGCATCCCGATGCGAATATCTACAGCCCGAAGGGCGTCGGCGGCACGCACATGATCTATGTCCTGCCCGAGAAGCCCGAGGTATTCGGACTCCCGGCGAACCCCGTCACTCCGGCATCGATCGATGTCTGGAAGGTGGGGCGTACCCTCACGAAGCTCGCCATCGGCGGCGCAGCGGCCGGCATCGTCGGTGCGATGGTGCTCCGCAAGATGGCAGGCGGACAGAATGACCAGCAGGGGAAGGGGTGAGCACAATGTTGATCGACAAAAAGTACGTTCCGCGCCATGAAAAGGCGTTTGCCGTGTGCCACTGGCTCAACGCATTTGCGTTCTTCATGCTGTTCCTCACGGCACTTCCGCTCTACACGGACACGTTCCGCTTCCTTTACAACATCTTTGGCGATAAGACGCTCATGTATGCGCACCGTGTGTTCGGCGTCATGTTCATCCTGACCCCGATCATCGGCTTCGTCATCGCACGCAAGGGCTACATCATCATGCTGAAGGAGATCTTCAGCTTCGGCAAGAAGGACATGGAATTCATGGAGAAATTCCCCCTCGAGCTGATGGGCAAAGATCCCCACATGCCCCCGCAGGGCTTCTACAACGGCGGCGAGAAGATGAACATCGCCCTGCAGCTTGCGCTGTCGGTCGTCATCGTCGTCACCGGTCTCATCCTCTGGATGGGCGACAGTATCCTGCCGGCAACGATCACGGCGTATGCCATCCCTGTCCACAGCATTGCGGCGGCAGTCTGCTTTGCCGCTGCGCTCGGGCACATCTATCTCGCGGCGGGCGTCAACCCCGACTCCCTGCACGGCATGACGGACGGCACGATCAAGGCATCGTACGCCGACCATCACCATGGTGCATGGGTGAACGAGCTCATCTCCGAGGGTGTCGTTACGCGCGCGGAGATCAACGAGGCGGAGGAGGCGGAGAAGCGTCACTGAGGCGTTTCCTTCCCTTTCCGTAATCCCTACGAAAGACACGGCTTTGCCTGCGCAGAGCCGTGCCTTTTTTTTCCCACCCGTTTATGGTATCATGACAGAGCATAGGAGTAACAGTCTCTGTTATCCGTAACACAATCGCAGTGCATCATGGGGAGATGGACAGATGAAAAATATTCGGTCGACCTTACAGGGGCGCATTGGCTACGTCGCGCTCGTAATGATCGGCGTTCTCGTTATCTTGGTATTCCGCTATGCCTATCTGCAGATTGTGCAGGGGGATGCGCTCGCCCAGCGGATGCGCGACCAGAGCGGCTACGAGTTCCGCATCCAATCCCTGCGCGGGGCAATCCTCGACCGCAGCGGCAAGGAACTCGCCGTCAGCAGCATGACGAAATCCCTCTTCGTCGACCCGAACCACGTCTATGATACCCACACGCCCGAGGAGATCGCAAGTGATATTGCACCGCTCATCGGACTCACGGAGCAGGATATTCTCGACGACATCGCGCGCGGCGGTGGATTCGTCTGGGTCAAGCGACGGCTGGAGCACACGGAGTACGAGGTCGTGCGTGCCGTCATCCGTGAGAAGGGCTACAGCGACTGCCTCGGCTTTCAGAACGAGGCAAAGCGCTACTATCCGAACGACGCGCTCGCGGCGAATGTCATCGGCTTCGTTGGCACGGACGACGAGGGGCTTGACGGCGTGGAGCAGGCACTCGACCCACTCCTAAAAGGAGAGGTGCGCGAAGAGCGGCTCACCGTCGACGGGCAGCGCCGCCCGATCCTCGACTCCATCTTTGCGGGGCGGCGCGTCTATGGCAGCGACTACTGCAAGACCGTGTCACTGACCATCGACAGCACGATTCAGTTCATGGTCGAGCAGGAACTCGACCGTGCGATGGCGGAGAACAACCCCGACTCCATCACGGCGATCGTCATGGATCCGAAGACGGGCGAGATCCTCGCCATGGCGTCGCGCCCCTCCTATA
>JABZYJ010000236.1 GCA_015265235.1 Selenomonas sp.
ATTCGCTTCCCCCGCAAGCGGAGGAAGCGAATACACCATTATCCTCGGCCTTCCCCGTTATCACGGGGAAGGGGAACCGCGCAAGCGGTGGAAGGGGCACAAAACAGGGGCTGCTGCATATTCATGCAACAGCCCCGCTGTTTATGTGATGCTGCGTATTATCCGACCGCCGTTGCGAGGGCGATCTCAATCATGTCATTAAATGTCGTCTGACGCTCCTCCGCCGTGCACTTCTCGCCCGTCAGCAGATGATCGCTCACGGTAAAGAGCGCGAGTGCCTGCCGCCCGTACTTCGCTGCGAGCGTATAGAGCGCCGCTGCCTCCATCTCCACGGCAAGCACGCCGTAGGTGCGGAGCTTGTCGTTGTCGATCTCCTCGTCGTAGAAGCGGTCAACGGAAATCACGTTGCCGACGCGCACAGGGAGATCCATGCGCTTTGCATTCTCCACGGCGGCAGAGAGGAGCTCGTAGTCCGCAAGCGGCGCATAGTTGATCGAGCCGCCGAAGATGCTGCGGATCATACCCGAGTCCGTCGTCGCGCCCTGTGCGATGAACACGTCGCGCAGCTTGACCTTCTCATGCATCCCGCCGCACGTGCCGACGCGGATGAGCTTCTGCACGCCGTAGTAGTCCATCAGCTCATTCACATAGATCGAGATCGACGGCATCCCCATGCCCGTCCCCTGCACGGAGATGGGATGTCCCTTGTACGTGCCGGTGTAGCCGAGGATATTGCGGATGTTCGTGTACTCCTTCGCGCCCTCGAGGAAGTTCTCGGCGATGTACTTGGCGCGGAGTGGGTCACCCGGCAGGAGAATGCGCTCGGCGATTTCGCCCTTCGCTGCGGCAATGTGTGGGGTTGGCATAATGTGTACCTCTCTTTCGTCATGATAGAAATTTTTTATTGTAAACCGCCATAGCGGTCTATGTCACTGTGCTGCCTCAAAGACGAGCTGCAGGAGAAACAGTACGCCGAGGACGTAGGAGAGCGTTCCAAGCTCATGGCGGCGCCCCGTGAACACTTTCATCATGGGGTGCGCGGCAAAACCGAACGCGAGCCCCGTCGATATGCTGTTCGTCAGAGGGATGAGCACGATGATGAGGAACGCAGGGAACCACTCGGAGAAATCCTGAAACTGGATGTTTTCGAGATGCTGCATCATCAGTGCGCCCGTGATGATGATGACGGGCGCGACAGCCGCCTGTGGAACGTAGGCGAGCAGCGGAATGAAGACGAGTGTGAGCAGGAACAATGCACCGCCGACGAGCGCCGTCAGCCCGCTCCGCCCTCCTTCGACAATGCCCGCCGCACTCTCTGCGGCAGCGACGGTCGGGCTCGTTCCGAGCACCGAGGACAGCACCGCCGTTAGGGACGAGGCGCGGAACGCATTGCGGAACTTTGCCGTATCGGGCAGCAGTCCTTCGAGCAGGCCGATGGACTCAAAGACGAGGATCATCGTCATCGAGAAGACCGCGAGCCAGAACGAAACGGTCAGCATGGAGGAGAAGTCCTCTGCAAAGAGCAGCGCACCGTATTCGCCGAGCCGCGTCAATATCGATCTCGATCGTATTGGCTTGGACAAGCCCGAGTGCATTGGCAATGACCGTTACGATGAGGATGGCGATGAAAAACCCGCCCTTCACCCGCCGCTGGTAAAACAGCAGGCTCAGCACGAGGCCGAGGAGTGCGAGCAGTGCAGAGGGGTTCTGGAGATCGCCGAGCGCGAGGATCGAATTCTCGCCGGTGCGGATCAGCTCCGCCTTCTCCAGACCGATCTCTACGAGAAACAGTCCGATGCCCGCCGTCACTGCGTATTTCAGCGATTTCGGCACGGCATCCGCCAGCACTCTGCCCGCACGCGTCACCGCCAGCGCAAAGAAGATGAGTGCTGAGACAAGCGAAATGGCAAGTGCCTCCTGCCAGCGGAACCCCATGTTCACCACGACGGTATACGTAAAGAATGCATTGATGCCCATGCCGGGCGTCAGAATGATCGGCGCATCCGCCCAGAACGCCATCAACAGGCACCCGATCGCCGAGGCGAAGATCGTCGCGAACACGCTCAGCTCCGCCGGAATCCCCCCGTCCGCGAGGATCAGCGGGTTGACGATGACGATGTACGAGATGGCAAAGAACGATGTCAGCCCCGCCATCACCTCCACGCGCCTGTTGGGCACGTTGTTCGAACTCATATCTCATCCCCCCTTTTAAGGAATCGCTGATAAAATGAGGTCTGCCAGATTGG
>JABZYJ010000237.1 GCA_015265235.1 Selenomonas sp.
GCTGAAATCCGAGAAGGCGCTCAATATGGACATCTCCGTCGAAAAGGACTTCGATAAAAAGACGAGTGCAAAGATCACACTCTTCCGCAATGACTATAAAGACTATATGCAGATCATGTATAAGGGGGAAAAGGACAGCAAGAATCTCTACGGGCGCACATATTACGATACGCATATACGCTATCCGGATCCATGGGGATTCAGCAGCTATGACGATCTCGTGAATGCACTGAACGCTGCGTCGAATTGGAACGATATCGAGAACAACGTTATCGATGAGTCGGTTTTTGCAAGCGGCGTTCCCGCAACAGATGATGTCTATTCGTACGAAAATATTTCCAAGGCACGCACACAAGGCATTGAGGCGGAGGTAACACATAAGGTATCGCGTGACTTTACGGTCAAAGCAGGCTATACGTATCTCGATGCCTTTGACCGTCAGACGGGCAAGCGCCTTGAGGGGCGCGGACGTCACATGCTCAACCTCACGATGAGCTACAGCGATCCGAAGAACGGATGGCGCGCAACCCTCTGGGGTGACTATACGCGCAACTACCTCGATATCCGTGACCGCATTGCAACGGGACGCATCATCGGTGCCGATGGTGTTCAGAATTTGGAGCATGTTGATTTCACAGATCCAAACACAGGGGAGGTGTATCATCTGGTTCAGAACGATGCAGAGGCAAGGAGGTTTATGAGAGGCGACATTGAGCACGGCTACACCCGTGAGAAGGTCGCCCGCGAGAAGAACTACGGCCTGTGGAATCTGATGGTCGAGAAGGACTATCACCACTTCCTCACGTTCTATGCCGGCGTCACGAATCTGTTCAACCATTATGACCCATACCTTGGGATGGGCGGGCGCATCTACCGCTTCGGCATGCGCATGACCTTCTAGTTTAGATAAAGGAGACAAAGATATGTCAGGATTTGAAAGTGCAGTACATCTCTTCCACAGCGGCGGGCTGGTCATGTATCCCCTGCTGATTCTGTCGTTCATCACGATTGCCATCGCCGTGGAGCGGTTTTCTTACTACCGCGTCAACCGCAGGGGGTCCCGTGCATTCTTTCATGGGGTCTATCACTCTGCGGTCCAAAAGGACTGGGATACGATCATCAATCTCTGCAAGGAGTACCCCTCCGCCATCAGCCGCATTGTCGAGAGCGGCATCGAGAACGACCGCACGGAAAATGCGATGAAGAACGCATTCTCCGACCGTATGTCGATGGAGTCGATCAACTTTCGCCGCTATCTCGACTATCTGAGTGCGATCGTTACAATTGCCCCGCTGCTCGGCCTCTTGGGCACGGTCACGGGCATGATTCAGACGTTCAGCGTCCTCGATGCGGGCGGCGGCGCATCCGCCATTACGGGCGGTGTCGGCGAGGCACTGGTTGCGACGGCATCGGGGCTTTGCGTGGCAATCATCGCATTCTGCGTCTACACCTACTTCAGCCATCAGCTGGATACGATTGTGACGGATACGGAGCGTCTCTGCACGACGATTGTGACTGCGAAGAAAGAAAGCTGGGATGCGTAATGAATTTTAGCAATCACCGCCTCAAAAAGAAGCCGGAGTTCATGATTATACCGATGATCGACATCATCTTTTTCCTGCTCGTCTTCTTTATGATGAACAGCCTGCAGACGGTGGCGCAGAAGGCTCTCGCCGTTCAGCTGCCGCAGGCACAGACGGCAACGGCACCGGCACAGCTGCCGATCATCATGACGCTCGATGCAGACGGGCATATCACGATTGACAACAATCCCGTGAGCATCACGGAGTCCGCGGCGATCATGAAGCGTCACATGGAGGAGAATCCGAACGCGGCGGTCGTCCTGCAGGCAGATCAGCGCACGGCACATGGGCAGGTGGTCGCCGTGATGGACATGCTCAAAGGAGCGGGGGTCAAACGGCTCTCGATCGCAGCAGAGCAGAAGGGATAGATCGATGGAGCAACATCTCTCATGGAGAAAAGCATATATCGTCTCTGCCGCCATTCACGTCGTCATCTTTCTCCTGCTCGCCGTCGGACTTGCTGCCGTCGTCGCAAAGCAGGAGCAGCAGGTCTATGAGATCGATCTGCAGGCATCGGATTTCAGTCAGGGCAGCGGGCATGAGGGCGGCGGCAGTGCCAAAAGTCTCTTCCCGGAGCCGCTGAAGGCGGCGGAGGTCGCAAAGCGGGTTGAGACAGTGCAGCAGACTGTCCCCGTGACGGCAAGCGATGCCGCCATCCC
>JABZYJ010000238.1 GCA_015265235.1 Selenomonas sp.
CACACAGTCCGCATAGAACGCCGTCTGCTGCGGCACCCCCGCGATCCTGCCGTGCTCCGCCAGATCCTCCGCAACCGCATTCGTCCAGTTCTCACCGAGCTGCGCGAGGAAAAAATGCACATACAGCCCCTCCACGCACTGTGCGAGCGTCTTAAAAAGATCATCAAGCGCAGGATGCGCCGCCGTCAGCGATGCCCCGAAATGAAGATGAAACGCACGGTAATACGCATCCATGCGATAGTATTCCCGCACATAGGCATTCCAAATCATATGCGCCTCTGCGCTGTGAAATCCCTCCGCGTGCTCCTCATAAAATTTCTGCATCTGCGCGAACTGATACAGCCCCTCGTAGTAATGCGCGAACGCATCATAGAATGCCGCGCTGCGCCGTCGCTCCACAGCCGCAAGCATCCCCGCCGCATCCGGTGTGCTGCTGCACGCCGCCTGCAGCAGCGCAGACAGAACACAGACATGGAGGCAGGGAAAGCACTCCGTATCGAGGAGATCCGCCGTGGACACACGGGAAAAACGCGTAGGGATATCCAGAGCCGCCTCAACCTGCTCTGCCGTCATGCGCAGCCCCTCGGCATCCGCACGCAGCCACGCGCTGACGAGATCATAGCAAAAAGCCGCATGTCCCTCCGAAACATACGCCTCCAAACCGACGAGCGCGGACGCGGGCAGCGTACGCGATGCCGCCGAGAGGAGGATATGCGCCGCGAGTTGTGCAGGATCGTGCGCCCCCTGATAGCCCGTCCGCTGCTGCGCGAGCTGCCAAAACGCCTCCGCTGCATCATAGCGCACGAGCACGGCAGAGAGATCATCCGCCCCTCCCGCAATCCTCGCACGCAAAATCGCCGACGGCTGCGCCTCAGACAACCCTGCAATCGCCGCGAGTACACCGAGGTGCAGATCCGCCGCGCGTGTTACACGCAGCCCGAGACGCAGGAATGCGCCGCGCCGCTCCTTCGCACGAAAAAATGCCGCATAGCGTTTCATCACAGGACGCAGCGCGGGGAGATCGGGCAGAGCGAGTTCATTCATCCGCATCGAGACCAGATCTGAGCGGAACTCCTCACCCGCAAGGCGCAGATTCAGCAGCCAGTCATCCTCCTCGTCCGCGAACGCAAACGGCTGATAGACCAGATAGTTGTGCTCCGTATCATCCGCACAGAGCAGCTTTTTCAACGCAAAGCCATTCGTCTCCGTACGGCGCACGAGCGTCGCATTCGGCAGATGGAAATCGTCCAGCTCATCCGCAAACGCCCCCTCCTCATCCAGCCAGAAAATAATGCGTCGCCTGTGGTAGTCGGGCAGCAGCGCATCGAACCGCTGCGTCAGCTCTGCGGCAATCGTATCAATATCCATAGATAACGTTCCTTATCGTAAAATCATCGCCTACCGACCAAAGCGCCCCTTCCACTGCTTGCTGACCTGTCCAAGAAGCAGGTCCGTAGGACGAAGCTGATTCGGAAACAGGTCAGTAGGCGACGAACATAGTGAGCCGATAGGGGCACTCCCCTATTTCAGCTTCGCGAGCACATCCTGCAGCAGAGCATAGTTGTGCCGCACACCGTCGTCGAGGTCGAGCGCGATCATCTGATCGGCAAGGTGGTGTACGCGTTCCTCATAGGCGTGCAGCTCCTCCTCCTGTGCGCGGAGTGCCGTACGCCGCTTCGTGAGCCGGACGCGCTCTGCCCCCTGCGCCTCCGTAAGCAGTCGCTCTACATCGGCGAGCGCCGCCTGATAGCGCGACTGCTGCGGGTGAATGTAGTCCGTCCGCATCCGTGCGAGCGTGTCAGGCGTGTAACGATGCAGATAGACGAGTGCCTTGAACCCGTTTTTCTCACCGCTGTCAAACAGCCAGTAAATCGGACGTTTCCGATAGCGGCGCACATGGTCGGCATAGAAGTCCCGCAGGAAGTAACTGCGGATCACCGTGCGCGGACTGCCCTGCCCGCCGAGCGCATCCGCGATAAAGCGCAGATTCTCCTCAAGGGTCTCCGCCCCATACACCGTCTCCACGAACAAAACGAAACGCGCAGCAATATCGTCGATGAAATACTCGTCGTCACAGACAGGGATAATCGCATCCGCATCAGGGATAAAGGTCTTATAACGGGTTGCATCCCATTCCCCGCCCGCATAGACGATACCCTCCTCGTCGAGCGAATACCGCCCGAACATACAGCCAACGGCATAGGAAATGAGTGAGCGCACGGCATCCGCGCGTGTGAGG
>JABZYJ010000239.1 GCA_015265235.1 Selenomonas sp.
CGGGAATACGATGTAGCGCGTGCCGAAGTCCGCCTTTGCGGAGTCGATGAGGGCGCTGCGCTCCGAGGCACTCTTGCCCTTCGTGCCGAGCGGCAGATCGCCCGCATTGTCACCCATGTAGACGACGACATCGTAGTCTGCGGCGATCTTGTCAAAGCGCGGCTGCTTGTCGCTCTGTGTCCGATCCTCCATGAGGAGGACGTGCTCCGCGTCCACGGAGGGGAAACCGAGTGCCTTGAGGTTCTCGATGGTCGGCTCGTAGTTGACTTCGCTCCAGCGGTTGCTGACGTAGAAGATGGCAACACCGCGCCGTGCGACTTCGTTCAGGAACTCCACCGCGCCCGGCAGTGCCTCGGAGCGTCCCTCGTGCACGGTCTCGCGCCACCAGAGCGCGTCAAATCGGCCATTGCCATCCGCGACGCTCGCCGCCATGGCGCGTGTGTTGTCCGTGACGGTCTCGTCGCAGTCAAGGACGATGGCGAGCGGCTTGCCGCTGCGGGCGGCGGGGTCTGCCTGTGCACGGTCAATCGCCATGAGTGCCGCATTGTAGCCCTGATAGCAGAGCGCACGGTACTCCGCCGAGGTACGCATCCAGAGGAGTGCCATGTACTCGGCATCGGCGAGCTGCTGTGCGCTGATTTCCTCCTCCGTGAGAGGCAGGGGCATCGGCGCGTCCTGCACGCTCTCCACGTTCGCACTTCCGCCCGTCTGTGTCACGGGGGAAGCCGCGTACACCGCACTGCCGCCAAGCAGGAACGCCGCACTGCCGAGGGCAATCGTCTTTTTCCACGGATTCTTCCACTGGATGTTCCATATGTTCATTGTGAAATACTCCTTTTCTTTAAGGAAACTCTGATAAATTCAGCCGCGCCATCTTGACGAACTTCATTTTATCAGCGATTCCTATATCAAAATTTTCAACCTATTATAACATAAATTCTGAAATAAAAAAGAAGGGACGATTGCACACAGCTAAAAACTTCGTGCAACAGTCTCTTCTTCGTGCCCCTTCCACCGCTCGCGCGGTCCCCCTTCCCCGTCATAACGGGGAAGGCATCAACTTCTCCCGTCAGAGCGGGGGAGCGGTCAACCTGTTACCCGCTCAGCGCACCTCCACCTGACACATCCGCATCGCAGCGAGAGCGGTCGCGTGGCTTTCCGGGGTGACGCCGGCGCAGCAGGAGGCATCGACGGAGATGGGCTTCTCTGGGTAGAATGCCTTGAGGAGCAGCGCGTTGGATATGACACAGATATCGGTGCAGAGCCCGACCAGTTCGATTTCGTCATAGTTCGCAAGAAGCGCGGGCAGATCTGTCGCACCGAAGGCAGGCTTTTCGACGATCTGCGCCCCACGCACAAACGGCTGGAGAGCATCTGCAATCTGCCACCCTTCCGTGCCGCGGATGCAGTGCTCAACGGGCAGTTTCTGGCCCTCCTGCGTCTGGAGATAGTCCGCACCGTGGGGGGCGGCCATGGTAAAAACGAGCACCGTACCCCTCGCCTGCTCTGCCGTGAGCTTTGCCGCCATACGCGGCAGCATCGCCTGCGCCTCCGGCGTCCCAAGCGCGCCGTCGATAAAGTCATTCTGCATATCCACGACAACAAGGACCTTGCGCATAAGCTTCTCCTCCATTACTTTATTGATTTTCACAGATTATCGGTGTATGATAAAATCTATAGTATTTTTAAAGGACAAGGGCTACTCACATTATGAATATAAAAGATTTCCCACCGCCTCATATCCCATGCAAATTACCTCTTGATACCATCAGCAACAAACTTGCATGTGACAAGTCATTTATTTCTAACATCATACGAAAGGGAAGCAGACTATCAGAGTTTATAGGATATTTGCAAAATCTTCCCTCTCCACAAATACTAATTTCATCATTGACTCTGCAGGAGGCTGTATTATCCTCAAGAATCGAAGGGACTCTTGCAACCATAGCAGATGTTGTGACGGAAAATCGCAGCTCTGAGACAATGGCAAATGACATCATCGAGATCGAAAATTATTGCAAGGCCATTCATTATGGCCATTTGACTTTACGGGATCACGATGCATTAATCTCAAAAAATATGATATGCCAACTGCACATTTTGCTTCTTGACAACAATGTCCGAGGCGCTGATAAAACACCGGGGATTTTCAAAACTGAGCAAAATTTCATCCAAAATGATATATTGGGTAACTTCACCCCGCTTCCTCCAGTTCTAACTGATGAATATATGGAT
>JABZYJ010000023.1 GCA_015265235.1 Selenomonas sp.
TTTTTCAACAGGAAATATCCAGTAGATGTTCTCATTGTGGGACGCGGAGGAGGATCAGCAGAAGACCTCTGGGCCTTCAATCAGGAAATCGTTGTGCGCGCGATCTATGATTCGAAAATTCCGGTGATCTCCGCCGTGGGACATGAGACAGATACGACGCTTGTGGATTTCGTCAGCGATCGGCGTGCGGCGACACCCTCGCAGGCGGCGGAGTTTGCCGTTCCTGATGCGGTGGAGATGGAGCGGTACCTCATGGGGCTGCGCGCACGTCTCGACGCGGGGCGGAAGCGACAGATCGATCACGCCGGCGCGCGCCTGAACACGCTCGTTCAGCGGCCTTGGTGCACCAATCCGCGCATGTTGCTTGCCCCGCTGATGCAGCGCAGTGACCGCGCCACGGCAGAGCTCCATCGTGCGGCAAAGGAGCAGAGCGTCGCAGCGCGGCATCGCCTTGAGCTCGTGCTGAAGCGTCTGGAGCTGCTCAACCCTGTACGGGTTCTCTACCGTGGGTTCAGCATTGTGGAGAAGGACGGGTGTGCCGTGAGCCGCGTGAAGGACGTCACGGCAGGTGACCGCGTGAACATTACATTTGCGGACGGCAAGATATCTGCCGTCGTGGAACAGGCAAAGGAGCAGCAGAATGGCGCGTAAAAAAGAGATGGCGTTTGAGGAAGCACTGGGGGCGTTGGAGCAGATTGTTGCTGAGATCGAGGCGGGTGATTTGGCTCTTGCCGATCTCATGGCAAAGTACTCCGAAGGAATCAAGCTCTCGGAGTTCTGTGTCACGTCGCTGCGGCGCGCGGAGGAGACGATGGATCTCCTCGTGCGGGAGACCGCGGACGGCGTCACACAAGAACCGCTGAAGATCGGAGGCTGAGATGAAGGAACGTTGGCGGGCGCGGCAGGAGCTGGTGGAGCGTGCGCTGCAGGCGGAGCTGGATCGGACGGATGTGCTCGATGATACGCTGCGGCAGGCGATGGCGTACAGTCTGATGGCAGGCGGAAAACGTCTGCGACCTGTGCTTCTCATGGCGGCAGCGGATGCGGTAGGCGCGGATGGCGCCAAGTTCCTGTCCGTGGCGTGTGCACTTGAGATGATCCACACGTATTCCCTCATCCACGACGATCTCCCGGCGATGGACAACGACGACTATCGGCGCGGCAAATTGACCAATCACAAGGTCTTTGGCGACGGCATTGCCATCCTTGCAGGTGACGGACTTTTAACGCTCGCGTTTACGGTCATCCTGCGTCAGCAGGATGTATCCGCCGATACACTTCTGCGCGTGGTGGATGAGATCAGTCGTGCTGCCGGTGCTGAGGGCATGGTGGGTGGACAGGTGCTCGACTTGCGCGCAGAGGAGCATCGCATTTCGATGGAGGAGATGCGCCGTGTCCACATGGGCAAAACGGGGGCGCTCTTTCGCGCAGCGCTGCGCAGCGGCGCAATCCTCGGTGGGGCGTCCGAGGCACAGCTTGCGGCACTTACGACGTACGCGGAACAGTTCGGGCTTGCCTTTCAGATCACGGACGACATTCTCGATGTCGTCGGGACGGCAGAGGACATTGGAAAGCCCGTCGGAAGTGATGAAAAAAACCACAAGTCGACCTATGTCTCCCTGACCTCGCTCGAAGAGGCGCAGGAACTTGCAGCACAGACGGTGAAGGATGCGTGCGCGGCGCTCCGTGATTTCGGCACGGAGGCAGATTTTCTGCGTGAGCTGGTGTCCTATCTTGTGTATCGGAAGCAGTAGGGGGCACCGTTGAAGAAAGAGCGTTTGGATGTGCTGCTCACCGTACAGGGGCTTGCACCGAGCCGTGAGCGCGCGAAGCGTCTCATCATGGCAGGACAGGTGCTCGTCAACGAGCAGCGTGTGGATAAAGCGGGTGCAACCGTTCCCGCCGATGCAGTACTGCGCGTCGTGGGAGAGGATCTTCCGTATGTCAGCCGCGGCGGACTGAAGCTCGCAAAGGGGATCACTGCGTTCGGTATTTGCCTTGCGGGGCGGACGGCGGCAGACATCGGTGCGTCCACGGGCGGATTTACGGACTGTATGCTGCAGAATGGCGCGGTCAAGGTCTATGCGATTGATGTGGGATATGGACAGCTCGACTGGAAACTGCGCACGGATGCACGCGTCGTCAACATGGAGCGTACGAACATCCGCAAGGTAACGCCGGACATGCTGGATCATGCACCGGACTTTGCATCGATCGATGTGGCATTCATCTCGCTGGATAAGGTCCTCCCCGTTGTGCGGACGCTCCTCTCACCGGAGGGAGAGGTGCTCGCCCTCATCAAGCCGCAGTTCGAGGCGGGAAAGGATCGCGTCGGAAAGAACGGTGTTGTGCGTGACCCTGCGGTGCACGAGGATGTGATTGCACGCGTCCTTGCCACCGCAGAGGGGCTGGGCTTTGTTCCGCGCGGACTGACCTTTTCTCCGGTCAAGGGACCAAAGGGGAATATCGAGTATCTCCTCTATCTGGGGCTGCAGGGCGGACGTACGGCTATCGCGGATGAGGAGATCGCCGCTGTGGTGGAAGAGGCACATCGTACACTGGATGGATGAGATGCGGAGCGGATTATGTTGACGGTTGCAGTTTTTCCCTATGTCGAGCGTCCGGAGATGCGGGATATTGTCCTGCGCATCCGCAGCTTTCTTACGGCACGGGGTGCGCGTATCATCCTGCCGCGTGCGCGTGCGGCGGAGTTCGGCATGGAGGAGTGCGGTGCAGACGACATCGAGCGTCTGCCCGCCGACTTTGCCCTGAGTCTCGGCGGAGACGGTACACTGCTCGGCATCTGCCGACGCTACGCGGAGAACCCCGTGCCGGTCTGTGGCATCAATTTGGGGACACTCGGCTTTATGGCGGATATTGAGCTCAATGAGCTGGAACGGCGTCTGGGACAGCTCTGTGCGGGAGATTACCGCGTGGAGCAACGGCCGCTCCTCGCGGGCTATGTGACGCATCCATGCGGCGAAGAGCATTTTCTCGGCTATGCGATCAACGACATTGTGGTGACCAAGGGCGATGTGGCGCGCGTTATCACGCTGGGGCTGACGGTGAACAGTACACCGCTGGTTGCATGCAAGGCGGACGGATTTATCGTTGCCTCGCCGACGGGCTCAACGGCCTACTCCCTTTCGGCGGGCGGGCCGATCATGAACCCGATGGTGCGCGGCATCCTGCTCACGCCCATCTGCGCACATACGCTAAACATCCGCCCGCTCGTCATACGCGAGGAGGATGAGGTACACATCCATCTGCTCGATACGCGCCAGAGCATCATCGTCACCATCGATGGGCAGGAGACCACGCCGATCCGTCCTGACGATACCGTGACGGTGCGCTGTTCCGACGTGCGGGCGGGCATCATCAAATTTGAGGACAAAGACTACTATCAGACGCTGCGGACAAAACTCTGGAGAAACTGCTAGGAGAGAGCGGAATGAAACGTCGTCGTCACGACCTCATCAAACAGATCATCCGTGAAGAAATCATCGAGACACAGGAGGCACTTGCGGCAGCGCTCTGTGCGCGCCATGTGCACGTCACGCAGGCGACGATCTCGCGGGACATCAAGGAGCTCCTGCTCATCAAGGTGCCGGCAGGCGGCGGACGCTATCGCTATGCCGTCGCGCCGCAAGAGGGACAGCGTTTTTCCGAGACGCGCATGCGTCGTGTCTTCAAGGACAATGTGCAGAGCTGCGATTTCAGTGAGAACATCGTCGTCGTGCGCACTGCGCCAGGGGCAGCGGGAACGGTGGCATCCGCGCTCGACGCGTCGGCATGGTCGGAAGTCATCGGAACGATTGCAGGCGACGACCATATTTTCGTGCTCATCCGCCCGAAGGAGGCAGCGGCGGATATCGTTGCACGCATTCAAAAACTCATGCACTGAAAGGAGGGATGTGTGGTGCTGCACAGCCTACGGATTCAGAATTTTGCCCTTTTGGAAGAGGTGACCGTCGAGTTCGGCACGGGGCTGAACATCCTCACGGGTGAAACCGGTGCGGGCAAGTCCATTCTGATTGGTGCACTGGGGGCAATCCTCGGCCAGCGTGTCCCTGCCGATGTCATACGCAGCGGCTGTGATTTTCTGCGTGTGGAGGCTGTTTTTTCCATCGAGGAAAACTCTGCCGTGTCCGCATTGCTCGCCGCGCAGGAGATCGAATGCGATGATGAGCTGATTATCGTACGCAAGGTATCACGTGCGGGGAAAAGCTCCATTCTTGTCAACGGTGCCCATGTGACGCTGACCTTTCTCAAAAAACTTGCGCCGCATCTCGTGGACATCCATGGACAGAACGAGAACTTGGCACTCCTGCGCGAGGAAGCGCAGCGCAGCCTCCTCGAAGGCGGTGATGCCGATCTCGCGGAGCGCCTGTGTGCCTATCAGGATGTCTATCGGGACTGGAAGGCGCGGACGAAAGAGCGTGAGATGCGTACGGAGGAAAATGCGGAGATCGCCGAGCGTCTGGATATGCTCCGCTGGCAGGAGCAGGAGATCGCAGAGGCGGAACTCACAGAGGGAGAGGATGAGGAACTCGAGACCGAGATTCGCCGTCTCTCCCATGCGGAACGCTTGGTGGAGCACGCCGCCGAGGCGAGCAATCTCCTCAGTGAGGATACGGAGGAGGGGGCTGCCGTCCTGACGGCACTATCGCGCGTCACACATGCGCTGGAGGAGATCGCGCGCTACGATGAGAGCCTTGCGGGGGCGCAGGCGATGATCGAGGAAGCGTATATCTCCCTGCAGGAGGCATCCTATGAGGTGCGGGACTACCTCGAGGACATCGACGCGGATCCCGCCTCGCTGGACAAGATCCAGCTGCGCATGGATGTGATCGAGCGCCTTAAGAAAAAATACGGCGGCAGCATCTCTGCCGTGCTATCGCGCCTCGAAGCGCTGCGCACAGAGATCTCCTCCGCCGAACGCTATGATATGGACATAGAGGAACTGGATGCGGCGATTGCAAGGCTCCGTCAACGCATGGAACAATGCGCCGCAGAGTTGACGAAACAACGGCAGAAGGTCGGTGCGGCACTCTCCGCGAAGATTGAACGGGAGCTGCAGGGACTCGGCATGAAGCAGGCACGTTTTCACATTGTTGTCACACCGGAGGAGCAGTATACAACCCGTGGTGCAGATCGTCTCACGATGCTGTTTTCCGCAAATGTCGGCGAGGCGGAAAAGCCTCTGGAGAAAATCGCCTCGGGCGGTGAACTCTCGCGCATCGCGCTCGCGATCAAGTCCATCGTCGCGGCACGGGATACCGATGGGACAAGCATGGTGTTTGATGAAATCGACACGGGGATCGGCGGGCGCACTGCGCAGATGGTCGCAGAGCGGATTGCGTTCGTCGCGCAGTATAAGCAGGTGCTCTGCATCACGCATTTGCCGCAGATCGCCTGTATGGCGGATGTGCATCTCTATATTGCAAAATCCGTCGTCGACGGAGCGACGGTGACGCGCGTCGAGCCGCTCAGTGAGAAGGAGCGCGTCCGCGAGATCGCACGCATGGCATCGGGCGATGATGTCACGTGGGCGGCACTTGCGAATGCCCGTACCATGCTTGCGGGCGCAGCGACGAAGAAGAAAGAGTTGAAGCAGTTGGAAATAGGAATGAGGTCTGGATGAAGTACAATAATGTAAAACGTCTGATGATGGTTGGGCTGATTGCTTCGTGTGCAGCGTTTGCCGCAGCGGCGGAGGCAATGCCGACGGCAGAGCCAATGGTCGGAATGCCGTCGCCGCTCGTGGAGTATCCGAGCGTCCGCGATGCATGGGCAGTGGCAGGACTGCCGGTCTACACACCGACCCTCATTCCTGTGGGCTATGCGCAGAAGAATGTTATCGTAATCGACAAAAGTCTCGCCGAAATCTTTTATCGCAACAGCGACGGCAAGGAGATCCTCTTCCGCATGGCGGCGGGGAATGCAGATATCAGCGGTGACAGCACGGCGTACGAAGTGAACCAGGTCGTTCAGGCCGGACGGCAGTACATCCGCGTCAAGGGGACGGGGCGGATGGTTCGTCTTGCCCTTTGGTCGCGCGGCGGGTATACCTTCTCCCTCTCCTTTGAGGAGCCGGTTTCCGTTGAGGCCGTGGAGGCAATCGTCACCACGATCGCGTGGAACTAACCCCCGCGTCAAAGTTTTTGCGCGAATTGAAAAAATTTATTTGCACGCCCGCGATAGCCGTGTTATACTGTTAAACAGATTGTGTGAGTGGGATAAGAGTCGCCGTGTATTTCGGTATGTGTTGGAGAGGTCTATGGAGGTTATTTTAGCGGAACATCTCGGCTTCTGTTATGGCGTCAAACGCGCCATTGAGATCGCCAGAGAGAACGCTTCCCCCGATGGGACATCCAGTACACTCGGTCCGATCATCCATAATCCGCAGATGGTGGAACGCCTGAAAGAGGAGGGCGTCGGCACGGTCAGCACCTTGGACGAGATGCAGGATGGGACGGTCATCATCCGTTCGCATGGCGTGGGTCCGGCGGTGTATGCACAGGCGGAGCAGCGCGGTCTGAATCTTGTGGATGCAACCTGTCCGCACGTCAAGAAGGCGCAGCTTTCGGCAAAGCAGCTCTCGGAGGAGGGCTATACCGTCGTCATCATCGGCGAAAAAAATCACCCGGAGGTCAAGAGTATCTTCGAGTGGACCGCACAGCAGGCACACATTATTGAGAGCGAGGAGGAGGCAGCGGCGCTGCCAACCTTTGGGAAGCTCGGCGTTGTCTGTCAGACAACGTTTTCGAGTGATCGCTTTCGGCGCATCGCGTCTGTCCTTCTGGATAAGTCGCGCGACATCAAGATCCTGCGTACGATCTGCACGGCGACGGATATGCGTCAGTCGGCGGCAATCGAACTGGCAGGACGCGTGGATGCGATGATTGTCGTCGGCGGGAAGAACAGTGCGAACACGACACGGCTTGCCCAGCTGTGCAGTGAAAAATGTCGAACCTATCACATTGAGACAGCAGATGAACTGCAGTCTGATTGGTTGAATCATATTAATAAAATTGGTATTACAGCCGGTGCTTCTACACCGGACTGGATTATCAAGGAGGTTTTTAAACAGTGTCAGAGCAGAGCATGAAGGAACTTTTGGAACAGGAAGATATGCCCGATATCCAAGAGCGCACCGTGGTCAAAGGGGTTGTTGTCCAGGTATCCCGCGATGAGGCGTATGTGGATATTGGCTACAAGCAGGAAATTCCTGTCTCCAAGAGGGATCTTGCCGTTCCTGCGCCGGACGATGCACGCGACGTCGTGAAGGTCGGCGATGAGATTGATGTCTACATCAAGTCTCTCGGCGGCGATAACGGCGGCAGCCTCTCGAAGGTCGAAGCTGACAAGATGGCCGCATGGAAGGACATCGAGGTCATCAAGGAGAAGGGCGAGACCGTCGAGGCAAAGGTCGCCAAAGAGGTCAAGGGTGGACTTGTCGCCTACGTCATGGGACTGCGCGGCTTCATTCCTGCCTCCCAGATGGAGCTTCACTTCGTGAAGGATCTCTCGGTCTACGTTGACCAGACGGTTGAGGCAGAGATCATCGAGATCGACGTGCAGAAGCGCCGTCTCGTCCTTTCGCGCCGTAAGCTGCTCGAGCGTGACCGCGCGGAGAAGGAAGAGGCTGTGTTCTCTGCCATCGAGCCGGAGCAGATCGTACGCGGTACGGTCAAGCGTCTCGTGGACTACGGAGCCTTCATCGACATCGGCGGTGTGGATGGTCTGGCACATATCTCTGATCTCGCGTGGCATCGCGTCAAGCATCCGTCAGAGGTGCTCGAGGTTGGGCAGGAGCTCGACGTCTACGTAAAGAGCGTGGATCGCGATGCGAAGCGTATCTCCCTCTCGGTCAAGGATACCCTTCCGGATCCGTGGGTCGAAAAGGCAGAGAAGTACGCAGAGGGTGACTTCATCGAAGGCAAGATCATCAAGCTGACCGACTTCGGTGCATTTATGGAAATCGAGCCGGGCTTTGATGGACTGATCCCGATGGGCGAGCTCGCCGAGAAGCGCATTGAGCGTGCGGACGAGGCAGTCCACACGGGCGATGTCGTTGTGGTCAAGGTGCTCCGCATCGACACGAAGCGCAAGCGCATCTCCCTCTCCATCACGAAGGCAAAGCGTGATGCAGACAGTGCTGACGTCAAGAAGTATGCGGCGGAGAGCGCGTCTGAGGGTGACGAGACGGTGACGGACTGATTGTCCAATCGTATAACTCGATAGAGATTTGAAGGAGTGACGTTATGTCACTCCTTTTTTATGATTACGGTTGCTTATAACATGGCATCAGTGTTTTACGAGGAAGAGAAACCTCTATAGGGTTGTTTGACGAAGCTCCTGTTTTTCGTTGAACAACCCTATTCCTATGCGTATGTGCCATATTGAAAAAAAGGCGGGTTATTGCTATAATAATACGGTAGATTGGTACGTTATAGGGTCGGAGGTGGCTGTTATGTTTCGTCCATTGCCATTTAATTTGAAGGAGAATGCCGAGAAGGGGCAGGAGATGCTGAGCAAGGCGTTGGATACGGTGATGGAACATTCCTTCAATCCGTTGGACAAGGTCGGCGGCGTGCTCTTTCCGTTTCGTGTCGATGTGATTGATACGGAGACGCAGTACGAGATCTTTGCCGAGCTGCCGGGCTTCTCCAAGGATGCGATCGAGGTGTCGTACAGTGAGGACGGCCGGCTGAAAATCAAGGCGGAGCGCAGTGCGGCCGATGTTCCGGAGACGCGGTACCTCTGCCACGAGCGCAGGACGGGGGCTTTTGAGCGCTCTTTCCTCATCGACGATGTAAACGATGCGGATGTATCCGTTTCCTATGAGGCGGGCATTCTTCATGTGATCCTGCCGAAGCTGGCGGAGAAGCAGTCGCGCCGCATCTTTACGATACAATAATTTGGACGGGAGTAGATCGAGAGAGGTAGAACGGGAGGACGTTATGTCGGAGGATCGCGATTGGGAGCTTTTCAAGCAGAAGCTCAAGGCAAAGACGGAGATCGATCTGGATCTCTACAAAGAGCCGCAGATGAAGCGCCGTATCAACAATCTGATCACGCGCGCCGGCTACAAGGAGTGCAGCGAGTACTTTGACCATGTGTGCGGGAACAAGGATGATTTTGCTGCGTTTATCGAGTATCTGACAATCAACGTGTCGGAGTTCTTCCGCACGCCGGAGAAATTCGGCAAGCTCGAGACGGATGTCATCCCTGACCTCCTAAAACGCTCGTCGAAGCTCAATATCTGGAGCGCTGGCTGCTCCATCGGTGCGGAGCCGTACTCACTTGCCATCATTATGAAGGAGATGACGCCCGGGACGCGTCACCGTATCCTTGCCTCTGATCTCGATATCGAGATTCTGGCGAAGGCAAAGCGCGGCGTCTATACGGCGGACGAGATCAAGAGTATGGCGCCCGAGCGTCGCCGCAAGTACTTTGATGTCGTGGACGGCGACCACTATGCCGTCAAGCAGGAGATCAAGAGTATGATCGAGTTCAAGCGACACAATCTCCTGCAGGATAAGTTCGAGACGGGCTTCGATCTCATTCTCTGCCGCAATGTGGTCATCTATTTCACGGATGAGGCAAAGGAGCAGCTCTATCGTCACTTCTTTGAGGCGTTGAAACCGGGCGGTATTCTCTTTGTCGGTGCGACGGAGTCGATTCTCAACTTCCGCAAGATGGGGTATACGAGTTTTCAGCCGTTCTTCTATCAGCGGCCGCTCGAGTCATGAACGGCGCACCGCAGCTCACGCAGGAACAGCGGCGCGCGCTGCTCCTGCGTGAGGTCAAGTGGGCAGAGGAAAAGTCAGCGGCATACCGCGCCGCGTTCGCACGCGCCGGTGTGAGTCATGCTGACGTGCAGGATTTCGCAGATATGGCACGGCTGCCGTTTTTGGATGTCGTGGCAGAGGAGGGGGCGAATGCCCCTTTTTTCATGCTTACGCTGCCCTTATCGGGGATTATGCGCGTGAGTGTGCTGCGGGATACCACAGGTGTAGGCGGGCAGGTGCACTGCTATACACAGGGGGATGTGGCACGGCAGGTACAGGCAGCGACAGATATGCTCCGCACCTGCGGCGTGCACCGTGCGAGTACGGTGCTGCTCGTTGGGAATGCTGCGGACAGCCGCACACTCGATCTCCAATATGCGCTCGACGGACTCGGCGCGACGGTTCTTCCCTGTGCCTCGGCGGCAGATGCTGTGCGGCTCATGGACGCTGTTGTGCCCGATACGGTGATCGCATGGGAGCAGGATCTTCCTCTGCTCGAAGAGACATTGGAGAGGATGGCACTCTATCGGCTGATCTCCATCGGTGCACACCCATGTCCGCAGGAGCGTACGCATCGGATGGCGGCACGCATGGGAGCGCGTCATACGCACATCTTTACGCGCGCCTCGATGGGGGTGCTGATTGGATGCAACGACGATGATGGTGCGGGCATTCATCTCGATGGACGTCTGCTTTTTGCTGAGGTCATCGCTGCAGCAGGCCAGGGCTCTGCTGCGGATGGGGCGTGTGGGGAGCTTGTCCTCTCCTCACTGACGGCTGAGGCTGAACCTGTCCTGCGCTGTCGTACGGGACTGCACGTGCGCCTCTTACGAGAGCAGGATCATAGGGGATATGAGCAGGTGCGGATGGTGGAGGAGTGATATGATGGCAGATGAACGGCTGATTGCTGCACTGGATGTCCATACACGCGAGGCTGTAGAGAGACTGGTCGGACAGTTGGGGGACAGTGTTTCCTACTACAAGGTGGGCATGGAGCTTTTCTATGCGCTCGGCGGTGACGTTGTCACGTGGCTGAAAGGAGAGGGAAAGAAGGTATTTCTCGATCTAAAGCTGCACGATATACCGAATACTGTAGCAGGCGGGCTCTGCTCTCTGCTGCGTCTGCGTCCCGACATTCTGAATGTCCATACGGCGGGTGGTCTGCGCATGATGCGGACAGCAGCAGAGGCGCTGCACCGTGCGGCAGAGGAGGAGGGCGTCCCCTGTCCGAAGCTGATCGGTGTGACGGTGCTCACGAGCATGGATGCGGAGGACTGGACGGGGCTCGGTCATACGGGAACCGTCGCGGATGCAGTGCTGCACCGTGCATCGCTGGCGCAGGAGGCGGGACTGGATGGTGTCGTTGCCTCCCCCGTGGAGGCGGAGGCGATTCGACGCGCCTGCGGCCGCGATTTTTGGATCGTGACACCGGGGATTCGTCCCGCCGGTGCGGCGCATGACGATCAGCGCAGGGTGATGACCCCGGCGGCAGCACTTCGCGCTGGTTCGTCGCAGATTGTGGTGGGGCGTGCCATCTATGCGGCGGAGGATCCGCGTGCGGCCGCAGAGGCTGTTTTGAAGGAGTTGGAGGAGATATGATGACGCAGGATGAGGTGCGCGCACTGCTGGTTCAGACGGGCGCGATTATGGACGGGCATTTTCTGCTGACATCGGGGCTGCACAGTCCGCACTATGTGGAGAAGTTTAACGTGCTGCAGCATCCGCAGTATACGCAGCAGCTCTGTGAGGCGATGGCGGAGAAGTTCAAGGATGCGCGGATTGAGACGGTCGTTGGCCCCGTGACGGGCGGCATCCTGCTTGCGCATGAGACGGGAAAGGCACTCGGAACCCGTGCAATCTTCACGGAGCGCGTGGACGGCAAGATGACATTCCGCCGCGGTTTCTCCCTGCGTGAGGGCGAGCGCGTGCTGATTGTCGAGGACATCGTGACGACGGGCGGCTCGATCAAAGAGGTGATCGACGTGGTGAAGGCGGCGGGCGCTGTCCCCGTGGCGGTCTCGATGCTTGTTGACCGCAGCGGCGGCAAGGCGACATTCGGCGATGTGCCTGCGACCGCCCTCCTCACGATGGATGTGGAGACCTATACGCCCGAGCACTGCCCGCTCTGCGCCAAGGGAATCCCCATGACGAAGCGCGGTCGTACGGGAAAGTAACGGACGCGTACGATGGCGGAGGAGTTTACGAAGGAAGTAGACGAAGCGCTTGCGGCATGGACGGTGCTCGATACACTGCCGAAGGAATTGGATGGGTTTACGCTCTCTAAGATGCGGCAGGAGCATGAGGGGCAGTATGATTTCTTTCGCTATGACGCGCCTGCCGAGCACCGTGCGATCGTGGGCTTCTATGACGACGGCACAAAGACTTACAAGGTGCGCGTTGCAGTCGGGGTGGTGAGTTTTGCCCTGCCCTCCTTTGTCTGTGGAGATTTGGAGACGTTCGGGCGGGAGCTCACACGGAATCTGCCGCGTGTGACGGCGGAGCTGCATGCGGAGGCGCTGGCGACGCAGGAGCTCGCTCCCGTGTGCGATGCGATCCGTACGTGGGCGTATGGCGCAGCTCTTGCCGAGGAGATGGAGGGATTTTCGCTCTTCGTCCGACCTGCGGCTCCGGCACAGCTGACGAACGGTTCATTCCTCATCATCGACTATGTGGACTTTGCCAAGGGGAATGACGTCGGCATCTATTATAACTGCTATCGCAATGAGTTCTTCGGTGAGTATCACGTGGGAGGGATGCCCTATGTGAGCTATGACTTCGATGCGTCCGATCTGGAGGAACTGGAGCAGCGGCTGGAGCTGTATCTCGTGCGCTATCTGCATCTTACAGCGGAACAATGGGCGAGTGAGCAGGAGGAAAATCGCGGATGATGGAAACGGGAGGACATTGTGCAGAGAGATGAACTGAGCAGTCTGCGGGCGGATGTACTGGCACGCGCGCGCAATGCGTTTGAGCGCATGGATGCAGTCGCGGAAGAGAACACGAAGAAGGTGCTCGATGCGATGCGGGAATGCCGTGTCTCCGATGCGCATTTCAACGTGAGCGCGGGCTATGCGTACAGCGATCTCGGGCGCGAGAAACTGGATGAGCTCTATGCGCGCGTCTTTGGTGCGGAGCGTGCTCTCGTGCGGACGCAGTTCGTCTCGGGGACGCACGCTCTCGCGACGGTGTTGTTCGGGATTCTCCGTCCCGGCGACCGCCTCGTCTCCATCACGGGCACACCCTACGATACGATGCAGACGGTGATCGGGTGGGCGCATGAAAGCTGCGGATCGCTGAAGGAATTCGGCGTCTCCTACGATGAACTGCCCATGTGTGAAGGGCGTGTGGATCTGGACGGCATCGCACGCATCGTGACGCCCGAGACGAAGGTGGCACTCGTTCAGCGTTCGCGCGGCTACAGTGAGCGTCAGCCGCTCAGCATCGCAGATATCCGTGCCGTCAGCGCGCGCATCAAGGCGGCGAATCCCAACTGTATTGTCTTTGTGGATAACTGCTACGGCGAGTTTGTGGAGATGGAGGAGCCGACGGCAATCGCGGATGTGGACATCATGGCGGGGTCTCTCATCAAGAATCCCGGCGGCGGACTTGCTCCAACGGGCGGCTATATCGCAGGGCGCAGTGACCTCGTCGAGATGGCGTCCTACCGTCTCACTGCACCGGGTATGGGCGATGAACTCGGTGCAAGTCTCATCTCGAATCGCCTCCTCTTTCAGGGGCTGTTTCTTGCTCCCCATGTTGTGGCACAGGCACTCAAGGGAGCGGTCTTTGCCGCTGGTATCTTTGAGGGGCTTGGCTGCCGTACGTTTCCACGCTTTGACGAGGTGCGCGGCGACATCATCCAGGCGATTGAGCTTGGGGATGCGGAGCGGATGAAGGCGTTTGCACGTGCCATTCAGGCGATGTCTCCGGTCGATGCGTTTGCCGCACCGGAGCCGTGGGATATGCCGGGCTATACCGATCAGATCATCATGGCGGCAGGGACATTCGTGCAGGGCGCGTCGATCGAACTGAGTGCCGATGGCCCCATGCGCGCGCCATATTGCATCTATCTGCAGGGCGGGCTGACGTTCGAGCACGCAGCGCTCGGCGTGATGGCGGCCGCAGAAGCTATCCTGACGCAGTAGATTTCACTGGGAGGAATGAATGTGTGCGGCCATTGCTCAGAGGTCGAGGAAGTGCCTCATTTCTCCTCTCCGCGCCAGTATGAGCGAACGATTGAACAGATGAAGCGATTGATCGCCGACGAGGGCTTTATCCTCGTGGAGGGAACCTGTCCTCTCGGAGAAGAGAAAAAAGATGGATGTTGGGTGGACGACATCATCGACCATGTGATTCAGTGTCCGATGTGCGGACAAGTATTCACCTGTGTTGTCAATACGTACCGCGGCGGGGGATCATTTCGTCGAGGACGGTAGTATATTTAATGTTTTACAGCTCATTCGCGAGGATGGGCTGTTTTTTGTGTTCAGTTTTTCGGATATTTTTGCAGTTTTAAGGATATTATTCTATCGCAAATATTTGTATAATACATACAATTAAACAAATAATAGTGTGATCGTGCGTATTTCCGATTGGAGGAGTGAAAATGAGCGTAGCGATAGAGATCGAGAATGCCGTCAAGAAATACGGTGATCTCACGATTATCCCGGGGATCACGGAGCATATCCGAAATGGAGAATTTTTTACCCTGCTTGGTCCCTCTGGCTGCGGCAAGACGACGCTCCTGCGCATGATCGCAGGATTCAACAGCATCGAGGATGGCGACATCTGCTTCAACGAGAAGCGCATCAATGACATTCCCGCGCATCAGCGCAACATCGGCATGGTGTTCCAGAGCTATGCGATCTTCCCGCATCTCACCGTGCGGGAGAACGTAGAATATGGGCTGAAGCTGCGTAAGGTGCCAAAGGCGGAGATGAAGGAGCGCGTCGATAAAATCCTCGACGTGGTACAGATCACGGACTATCAGGATCGCCTTCCCGAACGTCTCTCGGGCGGTCAGCAGCAGCGCGTTGCACTTGCCCGTGCCATCGTCATCCATCCGAGCGTACTGCTCATGGATGAACCGCTTTCCAATCTCGATGCAAAGCTGCGCGTGGAGATGCGTTCCGCGATCCGCGCAGTACAGAAACAGGTCGGCATCACGACGGTCTATGTCACCCATGATCAGGAGGAGGCACTCTCGATCTCCGACCGTATCGCTGTCATGAACAAGGGCGAGATTCAGCAGACGGCGCGTCCGCAGACCATCTACGAGCGCCCGTGGAACATCTTTGTCTCGACCTTCATCGGGCACTCCAATCTCTTCCGCGCTACGGTGAAGCGGGTGGGAGAGAAGACGAGCGTCGTCTTCCGCAATGGCTGGGAGATGCCCATGGAGGGGATCGAGGATGCGGCAGAGGACGGCATGGAGGTCGTCGTCTCCGTGCGCCCCGAGGAACTGTCCATTCAGTCCGAAGGACTCTCGTGCGAGGTGCGCACCAAGGTGTTCCTCGGCAAGTACATCAACTACAGCCTCGGCTTCGCCGATGAGATGATCCTGCCGCATCAGGCGTCCATCGAGTTCTCACAGGATCTCGGCCATGCTGAGCAGCAGTTGGAGGTCGGGGATACGGTCTGTCTGCGTCCCAATGCAAAGCGTGTCAATGTCTTCACGGCAGACGGCTCACGCAATATTTTGAAGGATGTGGTGCACTATGAGTAAGCATGGCGTGCGCCTCGACTTCTGGACGGGCATCACGGCTCTGTCGATTGCCGTGTTCGGACTCTTCCTCATCTATCCGCTCTTTTCCCTCTTCATCTCGGCGTTTCAGGATGCCGTCACGGGGGAGTTCACGCTTGAGCACTTCACACATTTCTTCGAGCGAAAATATTACTATCAGTCGATGATCAACAGTTTCAGCGTGACGGCCTGTGTGACGGTGCTTGCCATCGTAATCGGAACGGCACTCGCGTACTGTATGACACTCTTCCGTGTGCGCGGCAAGACGGCACTCGAGATCTGCATCATCATCTCGCTGCTCTCACCGCCCTTCATCGGCGCGTACTCATGGATCCTCATCGGCGGGCGCAGCGGCATTCTGACACAGTGGCTGCAGACGACGTTCCACTATGAGTTCCCGTCGATCTACGGCTTTTCAGGCATTCTGCTCGTACTGACGCTGAAGCTCTATCCATTCATCTACCTCTATGCCGCCGGTGCGATGAAGAGCATCGATGCGGCGCTGGTTGAGGCAGCAGAGAGTCTTGGCTGCAGCGGCATCCGCAAAGTGGCGACGGTCATTGTACCGCTCATCACACCGACCATTCTCGCAGGTGCACTCATGGTGTTCATGAATGCGATGGCGGACTTCGGTACGCCGATGCTGATCGGTGAGGGGTTCAACGTCATGCCCGTCATGATCTACTCGGAGTTCATCAACGAGGTCGGCGATCAGGCGAATTTCGCGGCAGCGATGGCGGCGATCATGGTCGTCATCACTTCGACGATCTTCCTGCTGCAAAAGTATGTGGTGAGCCGCAAGTCGTTTACGATGAGCTCCCTGCGCCCGATTGCGGTGAAAGAACTGCACGGTGCACGGAATGTACTGATGCACGCCGCCATCTATCTGCTTGTTGCGCTGTCGCTCATCCCGCAGCTCGTTGTGGTCTACACCTCATTCCTAGAGACAAACGGTGCGGTCTTTACGGGCGGCTACTCACTTGAGAGCTATACGACGATCTTCAGCAGCCTGGGGACGGCGATCTCGAACACCTACCTTTACAGTACGGCGGCCATCCTCATCATCGTCTTCCTTGGCATGACGGTCGCTTATCTGACAACGCGGCGCAAGAGCCTGCTCACGGACATCATCGATACGCTGACGATGTTCCCGTACATCATCCCGGGCTCTGTTCTCGGTATCACTCTGCTCCTCGCGTTCAATGAAGAACCGCTGCTCCTCTCGGGGACGGCACTCATCATCATCATCTCTCTCGTGATCCGTCGCCTCCCGTATACCCTGCGCTCAAGTTCGGCGATTCTCTATCAGATCAGCCCGAGCATCGAGGAGGCATCCATCAGCCTTGGTGCGTCTCCGTTGAAAACTTTCTTTAAGGTGACGGCGGTGATGATGCTCCCGGGTGTCATGAGCGGCGCGATCCTCTCGTGGATTACGGCGATCAATGAGCTCAGCTCCTCGGTCATCCTCTTCACGGGCGCGACCAAGACCATGTCGGTCGCCATCTACACGGAGGTCATTCGCGCCAGCTACGGTACGGCGGCGGCACTCTCGACGATCCTGACGCTCACGACGATCGCCGCGATGCTGATCTTCTTCCGCGTGTCGGGCAGCCGCGACGTTACCCTCTAATGCGTTTCTTTCGGGCACGTTCCCGATGATGTTATAGGTTTGGCAGTTTTGTCAAAGGAGGTCATCTCATGCGATTCAAAAAGGTGATTGCCGCCGTCGCGGCATCCCTCGTCCTCGGCACCGCGCTCAGCGGCTGCGGCGGCGGGAGCGGTGGTGAGAAGCAGGCGGCAAAGGCGGACGACAACAGTCTCGTCATCTACTGCCCGCATCCGCTTGCCTTCATCAACCCTCTTGTCGAGGAGTTTGAGAAAGAGAGCGGTGTGAAGGTGGAGGTCATCGCCGCTGGTACGGGCGAGCTCTTAAAGCGCGTCGAGTCCGAGAAGGCAAATCCTCTCGGGGACATTTTCTGGGGCGGCTCACTCAATACGATGAAGCCGAAGGCGGCACTCTTTGAGAACTATACCTCGGTGAACGAGGATCACATTCAGCCCGCGTTCAAGAACACCGAGGGGCCGATGACGCGCTTTACGGATATTCCGAGCGTTATCATGATCAATACGAACCTCATCGGCGATGTGAAGGTTGAGGGGTATGAGGATCTGCTGAATCCCGCACTCAAGGGCAAGATCGCGTTTGCCGATCCGTCGAAGTCCTCGTCCTCCTATGAGCATCTCATCAATATGCTCTATGCGATGGGGAACGGCGATCCGGACAAGGGCTGGGACTATGTGGAGAAGCTCTGCCGCAATCTGGACGGCAAGCTCCTCTCCGGTTCGTCTGCCGTCTACAAGGGCGTTGCTGACGGTGAGTACGCTGTCGGTCTGACCTTTGAAGAGGGCGGCGCGAAATACGTCGCCGACGGCGCTCCCGTCAAGCTCGTCTACATGAAGGAAGGCGTTATCTCAAAGCCGGACGGCATCTATATCATCAAGAATGCAAAGCACATGGAGAATGCGAAGAAGTTCATCGACTTCATCACGAGCAAAGAGGCACAGAGCATCATCGCCTCGCAGCTCCATCGCCGCTCCGTGCGTGACGATGTGGATCCGCCTGTCGGCCTCCTGCCGAAGGATCAGATCAAGATCATCGATGATAATGAGCAGGTTGTCGAGAAGAACAAGAAGTCGTGGCTGGACAAGTTCAAGGACATCTTTACGAGCGTCCAGTAAACGCTGTGTGAGGATAAAGATACCGAGGCGCAACACCTCGGTATTTTTGTTTTTGTCCAAATTTGGTATAATAGAGTCGGATGTTAAGGAATCGCTGATAAAATGAGCTATGCCAGATTG
>JABZYJ010000240.1 GCA_015265235.1 Selenomonas sp.
ACCTTCATCTTTGCATAGTTCTGCAAGAGCCGCTTTGTCTCCCTGATATAGTCGCCGTACTCTCTCACTCTATTTCCTCCTGTCTACACACCAAAAGAGCGGTTATATGCCGCTCTTTTCCTTATATCGCCTGTTTCACACCACGTTCCAAAAGTGCGCCGCGCCGCCGATCTCGAAAGAACCGCTGCACATCGCGATCTATCGGATGGATATCCTTATTCTCCTCCCAGTGCGCTTCAATCTCGCAGATCATATCCCGCAGCTGCCAATCCTCAAAATCATTCACGCGCCGCAGGACGAGATCGGACACAAGAGACAGCGCATAGGATTGTCGGGGCAGAGCATAGCGGAACGCGAAAAAGTATAACGTCTGTTCATCCGATGTCATCTTGCCCCTCCTCAGTCACTCCCCCAACAACTTTATCTGCAATTCTCTCAACCAACACGTTGATTAGATAGGACTGTGCCCGCCCGTCATATCTCTCCACAATGTCATTGATCTCATCCGGCGCAAAATCAACAGGAACATCATCGACAAAGCGGTTCAGCATCTCCTGATTCTCCTTTGGGGAAAATCTCTTGACCTCGTGTCTCACCGAGAATCGCCGGATAAGGGCTTCGTCAAGTACATCCAGACGATTGGTCGCGGCAATGAGAATCATATCCGAACTCATGCGGTCGATCATCTGCATAATCGAAATAACAACGCGAGCCATTTCATCGTCGCATTTTGTGCCACTCCCACGCATCATTCCGATTGCATCAACCTCATCCATCATAAACACGCATGGAATCCCTTGAAGATCAGAGAAGATTTTGGAGATGTTCTTTGACGTACCGCCCAAGAGAGAATCCACCGTCGCGGAAAGATTGATGTAAATAAACGGAAGCCCAAACCGATAGGCAAGATAGCGCCCAAAGGTCGTTTTCCCTGTGCCGCTCTCCCCATAGAGCAGCGTCGCATTCAGATAACGTATCTGCATCTCGCTCATGCGCTGAGATACGCGGCGCATTTTATGAATATGTCGGAACAACTCCCTGTTCCCGTGCAGAGATGTAGTAACGACTTACGAGGAACCCAGAGCAATCCTCCACAATAATATTTCTGTTGTTTGCCGCAAGCGACATAGTATCCAACAGGTTTTTCTTCTCCAAACGATTGATTGCCTCCTTACAAAAGGCATCATTCTTTGCTGTTTTATCTTCTCGAACAACAAGCAACGCCTCATTCCTAATCGCTTCCGTGATATTGTTGCAGTCCATGATGGCGCGAACAAGTCTGCGCTGAAGTGCTGTCAGTCCCACTTTTACTCCCCCCTCAAAACGGAATATCCTCATCGGGTACAGGTGTCCCTGCAAACGCTCCCCCGCTCGTTGCACTTGCCCCTGCTCCACGCGGTTTCTCGCCAAAATCCACCTCACGCGCAACCACCTCGATAATGTTCTTCTTCTCTCCGTTCTGCTCGTATGTGCGCTGCGTGAGCGTTCCCATGACTGCGACCTTCTGCCCCTTCACGAGATTGTTCCCGCACGCCTCGGCAAGTTTCTCCCAGCAGGTGACGGGAATAAAGTACGTCTTTTTCTTCTCGCCCCATCCGTCGTCAATCGCAAGTGTGAAGCGGCATACCGCCTTTCCACTCTGCGTATACCTCACCTCTGGATCGCGCGTCAGGCGTCCGATTCCTACCCAGTGATTCATTTGGATTCCGCCTCCTCGTAGCTTAATCCGAGCATATCCATGACTTCCTCATTCCTTGTGGTGCAAAACGCCATCATCAGGCGCATACTCGCGTTGATGATATGCGGCTCGCTCCTGTCTCCCAGACGGTAAAGATTGATGTGACGCATCGCACGGGAAAGGTGTTCGTCCGATGGGATGGTTCGCCACGTTTCACCCGGATGTTTCGCTGCGCCCTTTGTCAAACCCTTGGCAATTTCATCCAGCCACGATGCCGAAATGTAGCGGTACTCGTTCTGTTCCTCGTCCTGCGGATACTTCTGCTGTTCCATAGTGCTCAATCCTCCAACCTCACAAAACTTCACATCAACCTCACAACCTTACAAATCATCCGCAAGCGAAATCACAATCACCAGCACAAGGAGCAGTGCAAACGTCTCTGCCATAGCGCACCTCGTTTTTAATTGATCCACTTAATCACAGGATCTCCCTTGAACTCCTTTTCCCATACATACCACGCATACGCTATTGCCTTCGCCGAATGTACATGAAAC
>JABZYJ010000241.1 GCA_015265235.1 Selenomonas sp.
CGTCAAGCAAATCGACGACCTCAAGGCCGCCGCCGATGCACGCGACAAGGAGCACGCAGCAAAGGTGAAGGCGATGGAGATTGATTCCATTGTCGAGAAGTCCCTGCTCGGGGCGAAAGCGAAGAACACCGCCGCTGTGCGTGCACTCCTGAAGCTCGATGACGCGGAGGCAGAGGACGGCAAGATCAAGGGGCTTGACGATCAGATCAAAAAGCTCAAGGAATCCGATGCGTATCTCTTTGAGGCAGATGGCGCGGTGCGGGTAGAAGGGCTGAACCCGCCCGGTGGCAATGGCGTCGGTACGCCCGCACCGACGGTTCAGCAGCAGTTTGAGACAGCGATGGGGCTGTAAACGAAAGGAGCAAAATTTATGGCGATCAATACGCTTGAGATGGCAAAGATTTTTCAGCAGTCGCTCGACAAGCAGATGGGCATCGAGGCGACATCGGGATGGATGGAGAGCAACGCCGTGAACGTGAAGTATAACGGCGGTGACACGGTGCGTATGCCGCGCATCACGACCACGGGCATGGCACGCTATGACCGCGACGAGGGATTCAACCGGGGCTCTGTTACGCTCTCCTATGACGACTACAAGCTGACGCAGGATCGCGGCCGCACGTTTCAGCTCGACTCCATGGATGTGGATGAGAGTAACTTTATCGCCTCGGCAGGGACAGTCATGGGCGAGTTCCAGCGGCTGCAGGTCGTTCCCGAGGTGGATGCGTACCGCTACAGCCGCATCGCTGCACTCGCGAAGAATGCGCACCGCACGACGGACGGATTCACGCCGAGCGAGACGAATATCCTTGCGCAGCTTGACAAGGAAATCACCGACCTGCAGGACGCCATCGGCGAGACAGAGCAGCTGGTGATCCTCATGGCGACGCCGATCCGCACGGTGCTCAACAACGTGAAAAACATCGAGCGGCATCTTGACGTGACGCAGTTTAAGGCAGGCGCCATCGACACGAAGGTCAAGACCTACAACGAGATTCCGATCCTCTCCGTGCCGTCCCTGCGCATGAAGACGGCATACGTATTCAACGACGGCAAGACGACGGGGCAGGAGGCAGGCGGCTTCAAGGCGGATACGGGTGCGAAGGCCATCAACTGGATCATCATCTCGCGCCGTGCGCCGATTGCGATCTCCAAGACGGACAAGGTACGCATTTTCGCGCCGGATGTGAACCAGAAGGCGGACGCATGGAAGCTCGACTATCGCAAATTCCATGACATCTGGATCCCGACGAATAAGCTCGCTGGCGTCTGGGCGAACATCGGAGCATAAGGAGGTACATCATGGAACGACTGGTACGGCTCAACGAGGTGCAGTACGCCGCTACTGAGGCGCAGGCAGAACGCCTAAAGGAGCAGGGCTTTCGCGTGGAGGCTCTGCCCGAAGAAGCCCCCGTAACGAGTGCTGCCGATGAGGAGGACGGCAGGAACGCCTCCGACGGTGACAAGAAGGGCGGCAAGTAATGCTCGCCGATGTGCGGATGCTGATTAAGGCATCCGTCGGCTACGAGGTGCAGGATATTGACCTGCCCGTCCTCTCGTACATCTACAGTGACGTTGCGCAGCACATCAAGAATGACTGCAACGTGGCGGAGATCCCCGAGGAGCTGCGGGCGGTGCTCGACGAACTGACGGCAGGCAAATTCCTCGCCCTGCAAAAGGGCGTGATTCTCGCTGCGGATGGGCTCGACGTCGTAAAGTCCATCCGCGAAGGGGATACGACCGTTGAGATCGGCGGGACAACGCCCGAACAGCGGTATGATGTACTCGTGCAGGTGCTCACAAGGGAGCGTGATCTCTCATGTTACCGAAAATTTCGCTGGTAAAGCGCGCGGTAGAGCATCTCTATGACGGCAGAATGACTGTTGAGGAGGCGCGCAAGGAGAAGAACGCGAAGAACATCACCGCGCTCGTATGGAGTGCAGTCATAGAGGATGTGCCCTGCCGTGTCAGCTATAAGACCATCGCCCCTGCGGGACGGTCGGACACGGTGGACAGCACCGCACAGACGATCACGCTCTTTACCGCGCCTGCTATTGACATCAAGCCCGGTAGCCGCGTGACTGTCACGCAGAGAGGGCGCACGATTCGTTTTTCCTGTGCGGGCATCCCTGCGGTCTACGAATCGCATCAAGAGATTCCGCTGACGCGGTGGGAGGAGCATCCGTAATGGCAAAGATCGACACAAGCG
>JABZYJ010000242.1 GCA_015265235.1 Selenomonas sp.
GTTCTAACGAGCATATACAGGAGGGAATGCCATGCCACTTGTCAAATTGTCCGATCTGGTGACGAAGCCGGATCACACGTATGCGGTGGGCGCGTTCAACGTCTCCGATATGGAGATGGCGATGGGCGCAATCAGAGCCGCCGAGGAGATGAACGCTCCGCTCATCCTGCAGGTGGCAGAGGGGCGGCTGCGTTACTCCCCGCTTGACCTCCTGGGACCTGTGATGATTGCTGCGGCAAAGAAGTGCAAGATGCCGACAGCGGTGCATCTCGATCACGGTGGCACGATGGAGACGATCCGGCTCGCGCTCGAACTCGGATTTACCTCGGTGATGTTCGATGGATCGAAGTATCCGCTCGAGGAAAACATCGCACGCACGCGTGAGGTTGTAAAGCTGGCCAAGGGCTATGGTGCGGATGTAGAGGCGGAGATCGGCCGCGTGGGCGGTGCTGAGGGAGACTATAAGAGCGTAGATGTCCTCGTCACGAGTGTGGAGGAGGCAAAGCGCTTTGCTGAGGAGACCGGTGTCGATGCACTTGCAGTCGCGATCGGAACAGCCCATGGCAATTACAAGGAACAGCCTGTTCTGCGCATCGATCGTCTCAAGGAGATTGCAGCGGCGGTCAAGACACCGCTCGTCCTCCACGGTGGTACGGGACTGACGGATGAGGATTTCAAGGAGTGCATTGCGAGCGGGATTCAGAAGATCAACATCGCAACGGCATCCTATGACGCCTCTGCCAACCGCATCCGCAAGGTGGCGGCAGAGAATCCGACAGCGCGCTACTTTGAATTCAGCGAGGCAATCGCAGAGGGAACGTATGAAAACGTCAAGAAGCACATGGCAATCTTTGGGATGAAGGATAAGGCATAAGGAGAGACGACGATGGCACTCATTACTTTCGACGACAGCAAGAAGCGCGACGTTGTTCTGATCGGGCGCGTGACGCTGGACTTTAACCCGAACGAGCTGAACCGTACGCTCGATAAGGTGGAGACCTTCTCTATGTATCTCGGCGGCTCGCCGGGCAACATGGCGGTCGGCATCAACAAGCTCGGCAAGAAGGTGGGGTTCATTGGCTGTGTCTCGAATGATCAGTTCGGCGATTTCGTTCTGAACTATTTCAACGAGCGAAACATCGACACGAGCCAGATGGTTCGTGCGAAGAACGGCGAGCGCATCGGCCTGACGTTCACCGAGATCAAGAGCCCGACGGAGTCCAGCATCCTGATGTATCGCGACTGCGTGGCAGATCTTCAGATCGCCCCTGAGGATGTGGATGAGCAGTATATTGCGGACACGAAGATTCTCATCATTTCGGGTACGGCACTCTCGGCAAGCCCCTCGCGCGAGGCGTGTCTCATTGCGGCACAGTATGCGAAGAAGCACGGCACGCGCATCATCTTCGATGTAGATTACCGTCCGTACAGTTGGCGCACGAAGAAGGATATCCAGATCTACTACTCGCTCGTGGCCTCGATGGCAGATGTCATCATCGGCTCACGAGATGAGATCAACCTCACCGAGGGCTATGATGAGAATGCGACGGAGCCGGCAGATCACCTGATCGCGGAGAAGTACATTGCACAGGGGACGAAGATCGTCGTCATCAAGCATGGCAAGGCGGGCTCGATTGCCTATACGGCGGATAAGAAGGCATACAAGGTATCGTCTTACAACATCAAGCTGCTGAAATCTTTCGGCGGCGGCGATGCCTATGGCAGTGCCTTCGTCTATGGACTCCTTGAAGGATGGTCTGTAGCGGATTCGCTGCAGCACGGCACGGCACATGCGGCAATGGTTGTTGCAAGTCATAGCTGCTCGAATGCGATGCAGACGGTCGAGCAGATCGATGCCTTCATGACGGAGCACAAGGCGGAGAAAGTCATTACGGAGATCGCGTGGGAGGCGGCACTATGAAATTCGGACGTCTTGGCGCAGAGTTAAAGCATGGCTACAATGCTATGACGACGCGCGAGAGTGATATGCTGATGGATATTGGCTATCAGCTGATGGATGAAAATGAGGTCGTGGAGTTCGAGGATGTCCTGCAGGAGACGGCGTTTGTCATCCTCACAGGGGATGTCGAGGTGCAATGGGATGGCAAAAAGGAAATCATGCACCGCACATCGCTCTTTGATGAGGCTCCCTACTGCCTTCATGTTCCGCGTGGGAAAAAGGTTGTGTTGAAGGCGCTGAAA
>JABZYJ010000243.1 GCA_015265235.1 Selenomonas sp.
GATGAAGGACGGTGTCATCCTCGTCAACACCGGGCGCGGGCAGCTCATCGTCGAGGCGGATCTTGCGACAGCGCTTGCGAGCGGCAAGGTCGCGTATGCTGCGCTCGATGTTGTGTCGACCGAGCCGATCAAGGCGGATAACCCACTCCTCCATGCGCCAAACTGCATCATTACGCCGCATATCTCGTGGGCGACGAAGGAGGCGCGTGAGCGCATCATGCAGACGACGGCGGACAATGTGAGGTCGTTTATCGAAGGGAAGCCCGAGAACGTCGTGAACTGAGAGCACGAACAAATGGGAAAACGCGGATAAATACAGTGACTTCGAAAGGATTTTACTGACTATATAGAGAAATAAGAGAATGTTATTATGATGCTTTCGTGTAGGGAAAAGGAGCTGAATACGATGAAACAAGAGATGCTGCGCATGGGGATACTTACGGCGTTGATTACGACGGCGCTTACGGGTGCGACGTGGGCGATGCCGTCGGGCGGCACACTTGCGCAAGGGAATGTCACCGTTGATCAGGGAAGCCTTTCGGCGGTGACGAGTGGCGCGACAATCAAGGCGACGGAGGACAGTGTCATCGACTGGACGGAGTTCGATCTCGCGGCGGTGGATGAGCTGCATTTCGATACGCTGAACGGCGCGATTATCAATCGTGTGCCTGCGGGCAAAGCGGCCCTGCTGCGCGGCAAAATCTCGCAGGTCGGCACACATCCTCTGACGATCATCTGTGGCGGTGGACTCAGTACGGACGGGGCGCGCATTGATGGAACGGACGTGGAGATCGATGCGGCAAAGATGACCATGCAAAACAGCGGGATCACGGCATCGCGTGTTCAGATCCGCGTCGGGGAACCCGAGGAGAGTGCGGGGACGTATCATCTACGCTCGACCTCACCGCTTTACCTGTCGAATACCTTCATCCGTGCGCAGAAGGTTCGGGGCATGAGTGGTGCGATCTTCCTGCTCAAGGACAGTGAACTGAGCGCAGACCATATCAATCTCAGCATCGGTGCAGATATCCGTATTTCCTATGGTGCGGAGGGCACAGAGACACAGGAGGAGATTGCCGTCACGCGAGACAATATGCTCTCCCTCTGGAATTCCTCCGTCAGCGGCGGAGATATCTCCTTCCGCGCGGGCGGTGTCGGTATCTGGCGGGCCAGCGGACTCGGTGCGGAGCGTACCATCACACCACTGGTCAAAAACGCAAAAAAACCGCCGTATATCCTCACACGAACAGATGGGTCGGATGCAAAAATGCTTTGCGGAATGGATTCGAGCGTCTGGCAGAAAGGCGGAGATGTACGCGGATTCTCGGCCGTGCCCTTTACCCAGACTCCGCCCATTGTGCCTGCCGTAAACTAAGAAACCACGGGAAAATTCAAATGAAAAGCCTGTTTGGAGGAGCGTTCTCCAAACAGGCTTTTCGATAATATGTTTGACTTTTGGCGTAGGCGTCCACTATAATGGATGAGGAACGTCCTCAAGCAAAAAGGCGGTGTCTTTCCCCCGAGAGGGGGTGAGCGAAATGTCTGAGATTGGCGCGATTGTGCTTCTCGTCGTGGCAACAGGCTACATTCTCGCGATAACCAAAAAGAAATAACCGCCCTGCCCTGAGAAGTGGAGCGGTTATTCTTCGTGTTTAACTGAAACCAATTCGGAAAGGTGCCGCCTGAGGCGTTCCTTTTGTCTATATTATAACAGCCGATCCACTAATTGACAAGCGGAAAACTATGGCAGCACGAATAGAATGAAAAGACTGTTTGGCGTGCGTGCTCCGAACAGGTTTTTTCGATAATATGTTTGACTTTTGGCGTGGGCGTCCACTATAATGGATGAGGAATGTCCTTGGGCGAGAGTTATCTCGCGGCGGCATTTTTCCCCCGAGAGGGGGTGAGTAAGCATGAGTGAAATGGATGCGATCCTTCTGCTGATCGTTGCCACCGGTTATCTGCTTGCGATACAAAAAAAGTAACCGCCCATTCTGACCAATGAGCGGTTATTGATAAAACAATAAGCGATTATGGAAAGATGCCGTTAAGGACGTTCTTTCTATGTCTATTATAACAGGTAGCATACGGATTGACAAGAGGCAGGGCACCTCTTGAACCGTGTGATATAATAGAAAAAAAGAAGAAAAGGAGCGATGATTATGAATCTGCGCAACGATGCGGATGGCATCATACAGGAA
>JABZYJ010000244.1 GCA_015265235.1 Selenomonas sp.
CCTGTGATGCCTGCACGCGTTTCACCTCACGCTGCAGATCGTTGAGGTTCACGTTGCCCTTGCAGCGCTCCTTAAAGCGCATATATTCCAGGCTGTTTTCTTTCTTCACGAGTGCCAGCGCGCCGAGCGTCTCCTCATTCAGCGTATTCTCCGCATTCGGCAGCGCGATCTGCCGGAGTTTTGCGATGGCCTGCGGCACCTTGCCGAGCGACCACGCGCAGGGTGATTTGATGCCGGGGCAATCCGCGCATCCCTTGAACCCGAGATCGGTTTGAATGTGCGTGCAGGTCTGCGGCGTGCATTCGTTCAGATAGTGCGCGAGCTTTTTCTTTGTGTCCTCCTCGCTGTATTTCGCGCCGAGCCACTCCTTCACGAGCGGCAGGATGATCGCCTCGCCCCCGACACCGCGCACGAGATTCGTGCACGCCGCCTTCCAGACGGGCTCGGGCAGTGTTTTATAGTTCTGCTGAAAGTGCTGGAGGAACGCACAGTTCGCAAGCATGACCTGTGCATCGCCGTCCGTCGGCCGCCGCTCAAAGGTCTCTGTCCGCTCTGTTTTGCTGACCATCTCCACGGGCGGCAGCACGTCGAAGTCCTCGGCATTGTAGCGCAGCCCCTCGGAATACTCTGTAACCATGCAGGGCACAGCTTCACCGCCCTTGTAGTTCAGCGTTCCAGGAACGCGCAGGATGCGGCAGAGGTCGGGCACGCTGTCTACACGCCAGCCCTGCTCTGCGGCACGCGCACGCACCGCGCCCTGGAGGCGGCGCAGGAGTTCTTCGGCGGTGCTTCGCTCCTCATCCGTGCGTGTATCGAGCAGCTCACGAAAGAGATAATACACATGGAGCCCATGTCCGCTGTGCACCACCATCGACGGATCCAGCATCTCCGGCAGGAGTGCCCGCGCCGCTGCATAGTCGGGCGGCAGGGCTTTTGCCGCGTGGGCGCCGCCTGCGATATCGATATCAACCCAGAGCCCAGGGATACTGACGATGTCGGAGGACTTTGCCCGCTCATACGCCCGAAACGGCCGCTCAGAGACGCCGACGGAGTAGTATACATCATTGTGCGCCTCCGTCTCCTGTCGTGCAGCCTGCGCGATCTCAAGGGCATTAGCGCAGGGAAATACCCGCGTGTATTTCTCCGGCAGCGTCCAGACGTATGTATTGCCCTCTGTTTCCGCCGGATAGAGCACCTGGAAAAATTCTACGGTATCAATGACACTCACCTCATTTCGGGTGGCTCAGTGGATGGATCCAGCAGCCGCAGCGCCTCCTCGGTAGAACGCGCCACGCCGCCGAGTGCGCCCGCATCACGCAGGAACGCGTGCATCTTCTCTTGCGCCCTGCTCGTGCGTCCCTGCTTCGTCTTCACCTCGATAAAGGCAAAGACAGCGAGTTTCTTTCCGACCATCTCCGGCGTAATCTCTACCGTCCGAAAGCCGAAAAGATCGGGAAAGCCGATCGGCAGTCCGGTCGAAAAGGGACGCGCCTCATGCAGCGTAATCATATCGCCGCAGCAGATTGTCTTTTTCCCCGTCCATGCCTTTCCGACATTGGCGCGAAAGAGTGTCGCCGTCCGCTCCTTGCCGACGGCAATACGGATTTTATTCTGTAATTCATGTTCTGATTGTTTCATTCGCTCCCCTCTCAGCCGTTTGATGTCTGCCATGCGCGAGACCCAGCGCAGGGAGTAGCCGCGCCGCAGGGCAATCGCCGTAAGCTCGGAGACGCTGCGCGCCTGGCCGACTTCCTGCCGCCGCTCTTTGCGCTGGATCGCCTCGATTTTCTTGAGCGTCCCGTCGGTCTCTGTGATCTTTCGCTCCTCAGGTGCAGCGGCGAATACATGTCCACAGGGACACGTGCGCGCCGTGCTCGGCACTGCCGTATAGCAGGCAGGGCACACCTTGATCGCCGTCGCACGCGGTTTCCTTTTCTTCGTCTCAAGCGACCATTCACGCTCCTCATCCGGCATCCCGTGACGAAACACATTGCCGACATGGTCAATGATGACCGCACGCTTTTCTGGATTGTTGGGATCCGGCCGCAGCGGACGCATACTCTGTTGGATGTAGAGCGTCAGCGATGCCGTCGGCCGTGCGAGAATCACCGCCTCCATGGCGGGCACGTCGAAGCCCTCGCCGAGGAGCTCTGCATTGCATAGAATCTGCAGCCGCCCCGTGCGGAAA
>JABZYJ010000245.1 GCA_015265235.1 Selenomonas sp.
CCCGAGATCGACACACGGCTCGGGATGCTCCCGTACCGCGCGTTCCACTGTCGCGTACGATACGCCCATCGCGATCCCGAGCCGTGTGTCGATCTCGGGGGCAAGCCAGACGGGGCGCACGCCCGTGAGGATCATCGCGCCGACGATGGAGCGGTGTGCGTTGCGCGGCACGAGGACGGTATCGCCGGGCGCGGCCGCTGCCATCAGCATCGTGTGGACAGCGCCCGTCGTCCCGTTCACCATAAAGTATGCTGCGTCCGCACCGTATGCGCGCGCCGCCAGCTCCTCCGCCGCACGAATGCAGCCCGTCGGCGCATGGAAGTCATCGAGCTCCGCCGAGAGCGAGACATCCGCGCGCAGCCCCTCGTCTGTCAGCAGCCGACGCAGCAGCGGATGTGCCCCGCGCCCGCCCTTGTGCCCCGGTGTGTGATAGGGGGCAACGCCCAACCCCGCATAGCGGAGCAGAGCCTCGGCAATCGGTGCGCTCACGCGTCCTCCACCATGCGGTTGCGCACGCGCAGATGCACCTTCGTCCCCTTGCCCGGCTCAGAGAGGATCTGGATCTCGGCGCCGATGAGCTTTGCCCGCTCCTCCATGCCGATCATGCCGAAGTGGCGCCCGCGCCGCTTGCGCTGCGCCTCCATGTCGAGCGAATCGCTCTCCGCCTCATCCTCTGGCTCGTCGATCTGGTCGGGGGCAAAGCCGACACCCTCATCCGCGATCAGGAGGGTGAGTGCCTGCGATGTGTAGTGCATACGCACGCGCACCTTATCCGTCCGCGCATGCTGAGCAACGTTGTTGAGCGCCTCCTGTACGATGCGGAACACGGCGATCTCCACATGTTTTGGCAGGGCATAGTAGTCGCCCTCCAGACTGAATGTCCCGTGCAGTTTGCCGCGCTCGCCAAAGAGGGCGATCAGCTGCTCCACCGCCTGCGGGAGGCCGAGATCGTCGAGTGCCATCGGCCGCATATCGAAGATGATCTGGCGGACGCTCGTCAGACATTTGCGAATCTCGCCGCGCAGCTCTTCGAGTGTTTTCTTTGCCTCCGCCATGTCCTGATCCATCAGGCGCTCGACAATGGTCGTCGTGAACAGGCTGTTCGCGAGATCCTGTGCAGGGCCGTCGTGGATCTCGCGCGAGATGCGGTAGCGTTCCTCCTCGGTTGCCTTGATGATGCGCGCACCGACAAATTTGTCCTTCTGCACTGCCTCGATCTTCCACAGGACACCGCTGACCTGCGTACTGAGATAGCTGACGACAGAGCCGATGGAGAGTGCCATGTGCTCCGCCCGCGCCACGACCTTCAGCAGGTAACGCAGGCGGATCTCGAGCTTGTCGCGCTCGACGCGGAGGGACTGCTCCTTCTCGCGCTCGATCGCAAGGTTGATCTGGATGATGGAGACTGCCTCGTAGGTCTTGCGGATCTCGTCCTCCGTGTACTCCGTGAACTTCTCACTGACCTCTGCGAGCCGTAGCCGCGCGCGCCGCTCATCCTCGGACAGCCCGTCCACGCGGTCGATGGTCTCGCCGACCCGCTCCTTCAGCTCTGCGAGGCGGCGGCGTGTCTCCTCCACCTCGGTCCGCATATTCTCATAGATGTCAAAGATCTGCGTTTTATTATCTTCAATGGTATTGATCGTATTGGTCAGCAGTCGGCGCAGGTGCCCCTCTTCGGCGCCCTCCGCAGGCGTCTCATCCGCCGTGGCACTGCTCATACGCCATTTTTCCGTTTTACGCATCGTATCCTCCTATCTCTTTGCGCCCTATTGTACCCCATTTGCCGCGAAAAGTCACGCTGCCCCGCTCCTCTTGCATTTTCTGCAAAAAATCGGTAAAATGTCAAAACGGAGAGAAAAATACAAGAACACGAAACGAAAGCATAGGTGAACTCGATGAGTATTTTTTCACGTTTCCTGCCGAAGCGCAAGCCGCCCGAGCTGAAGAATAATATCCCGAAGGAGAAGGAGAACATTCGCAAGACCTTCGCCGTCTACTGCGCGAAGTATCACAAGCCGAAGAACGGCAAGCTCTGCCCCGCCTGCACGGCACTGCTCGCGACGGTGTTTACGAAAATGGATCGCTGCCCCTACGGCATCACGAAGCCAATCTGCGACCGCTGCGACCGTCCGTGTTTCGGTGCAAAGGCGACGCAGGATTTCCTCACGATCATGAAG
>JABZYJ010000246.1 GCA_015265235.1 Selenomonas sp.
CCTGCGCCACCCCGTCATGGCGATCAAGCACAAGCTCGCGAGCATGGGCGTGGACTACGCGAAATATCAGCAGGAGAAGAAGACGACGGATAAGGCAAAGGCGAAGGAGAAGGCGGCAAAGGAGCGCGCCAAGGGCAAAGAAAAGAAGAAGTAAAGCGATACGCAAAAAGGACGGCAGATGAAGTCACCGCTTCGTCTGCCGTCCTTTTGCATGCACTGCTTATGCCAGGCTCTTGACGTAGTCCCTGAGCTGCTCAGTGGCACGCGTCACCTGCGAGAGGTTCGCCGTGATCTCCTGCGTGGAGGCCGCCTGCTGCTCACTGATAGAGCCCGTCGTCTCGATGGAATGCGAGATGTCCTCGACCGCGCGGTTCATCTCCGTCAGCGTCACCTGGATGCGCTCCGTCGCCTCACGCGACTGCTCGGCGAGCTTGCGCACCTCCTCGGCGACGACGGCAAAGCCGCGTCCCTGCTCACCCGCACGCGCCGCCTCGATGGCTGCGTTGAGGCCGAGCAGATTCGTCTGTCCCGCGATGTTCGTGATGAAGTCGATGACCTTGATCGTGTCGGCGTTGCGCTCCTGGAGAAATTTCGCCTGCTGGACGGACTCCTGCCCTGCCTTTGCGAGCTCCGTCGCACTCTTAGCGACCTGCTCGATCGCCTGAAAGACGGTCTGGGTCGATGTCGCGATCTGCTCGATCGACGTCATCAGGCGCTCGTGATCGATCTTCGCGCCGACCGTCTCCGCTACGACCTTATTTTCTTTCACTGCTTCTGCCATATCTCTTCCTCCCTGATCCACCCCGAGGATCATGCTCTCTTTCATTGTCACTTAATTTATTCCACAGAGATAAAAAAATACCTTCTCATGATAAAGATTTTTTTGCCGTTATTCGGGCAAGAGAATGATGTTCACGGGCAAATTCGACGCTCCCGGCGGCGAGTAGGTAAAGGTGACGGGATGAACGGCGCTGTACGTCCCGAGATCGGCCAGCTCCGTATACTGTGTGAGGACGAGCAGTCCCTCTGTGCGTGCCTGTGCGATCTGCTGCGGTTCGGGCAGCGTCTGGTCGCCGAAGTACGCCCGCGATGCAGGCGTCTCGATGAGGCGGCTTTGTCCGTCGCTGACGGCCGTCACCGCGCCCGCATAGACGCCGCCGAGCGGACTGAGGAAGCAGCGCACCTGCCCGCGCCCCGTAATGGGCAGCGCAATGTGGTAGAGGATTCCGTAGTTGCCGTAGTTGACGACAGGCGTCCCGTCCGTTGCATCTACGCCGCTGCGATAGATATCGTGAACGTTGTCGCCGATGGGGAAATATGCAGCACCGTCCCGCATGGGGTCGTAGGCGCGCGGCAGCGTGACGACGCGATCCATATTCTGGAACGTGCCGCGCAGGGCGACCTCATCGCGCGGCAGAACACGCGCCGTGCGCAGGAAGGAAAACGGATCGACATCCGCCCCGTACATGACGACGAAGACACGGACGGGTGCATTGGCGTGAAAGTCGTAGACGCCGTAGACCAGCTCACCGGGCGCGAGCACGGTCGTATTCATCGCGGGGGAGAGCAGGCGCGGCCGCTCCTTCGCCACGTAGATGCGCTCCTCGTGCTGCGCGGGATCAAAGTAGGCGATCTGCGTTGCCTTGCCGACGCGCAGGTAGTCTGTGCTCGGCGTACTCGTGCCGCCGCGCGTGACAGAGACGATGGCGAGGTTGGCCTCCGTCTCGAGGATGACTGCAACCTTCTTCGGCTGTGCCGTGTCGTTCAGATGATAGTAGAGAACGCGTGCATCCCCCTCCACCGTGTCGCGATAGAGGATGCCGCTCTCCTTGACATACTCCGGACTGTCCGAAAAGAGCAGCGTTCCGCCCGTATCCTCCGTCATCACATCCCAGCGGCGCATCATGCGCGAGCTGCCGGGGGCAAATACACGGTTTTGCGGCGGCGTCGTTTCCCCGATGATGCCCGCGACGCGTTCGCGGATGTTCGTCTTGCCTGTGGTGCGTTCATGGATATTTTGTTCCGCCGCACCGCGCTCACGTACCACAGTCGTCCCCTCACTGTACGGAGCGGCAGCTCCCGCATGCCCCGCGCAAAGCAGGACAGCAGCCATTGCTGCCGCCCGCAGCCCCTTGATCCCCTTCTTCAT
>JABZYJ010000247.1 GCA_015265235.1 Selenomonas sp.
GCGGCAAGATGATCGGGCGCGAGCACTTTCTCCTGCGCGGCAGCGAGGAGGAGAGTGATGCGGATATCCTGCGCGCTTTCTTGGAGCAGTACTACAATCAGGCAACCTTTGTTCCGCGTGAGGTGCTGCTGCCGTGTGCGATTGACGCAGCGGCACAGGCAACCATCGAGGCATGGCTTGCCGCACGCAAGGGGAGCGGCAAGGTCACCCTCCTCACGCCGCAGCGCGGCACGAAGCACGATATTGTGCAGATGGCGACGGGCAACGCCGCGAAGTTCCTCGCAGACGAGGAGACGCGGCGCAGTCTCTTGGATGAGCAGACGCTTGGCGCCGTGGAGGAACTCGGGCGATACCTCGGGCTGAAGCATCCGCCGCGCCGCATGGAGTGCTTCGATATCTCGCACAATCAAGGGCAGGAGACCGTCGCCTCGATGGTTGTCTTTGAGGATGGCGCACCGAAGAAATCGGACTATCGCCGCTTTAAGATCCGCAGCACGGAGGGCAAGCCTGATGACTTCCTCTCCATGCGTGAGGTGACGACGCGCCGCTATGTAGGTTTGCCCGAGGAAGAGCTGCCCGATCTCATCATCATCGACGGCGGCAAGGGGCAGCTCTCCTCCGCCCTTGAGATCATCCGCCACGCGGCAGGGCATAAGGATGTCCCCGTCGTCGGCCTCGCGAAACAGTTTGAGCTCGTCTTTACGGAGGGGAATTCAGAGCCGGTTGAACTGCCGCGCCGCAGTCAGGCCCTCTATCTCATCCAGCGCATTCGCGACGAGGCACACCGTTTTGCCATCACGTTTCATCGAAAACTGCGCGGCAAGCGCAATCTCGTCTCCGTCCTCGACCATATCGTCGGCATCGGCCCCAAACGGCGGCAGAGCCTGCGCACCCACTTCGGATCGCTGGAAAAAATCAAGGAGGCGTCCGTGGAGGAACTCGCTGCCGCTCCCGGCATGAATCGCACTTCTGCCGAGGCCGTGCGCCATTTCTTCGATGCACAGCAGGAACTGCGTGGGAAACAATAACAGAATAGGATTATCACACCAAAATGATGAACTGTACGATTGAATTGCAGTTCTGATTATTGTAGAATTATCAAAAAGATTTGAAATTGATGACATCTCATTTAGGAGGTGTCGCACGATGCTCATCTTTCAACGTATGCAGATATTGTGTGCGGCACTTCTCCTCGGCGTGAGCTCTGTTCTCGTCGGATGTGGGTCTGCTCGTCAGGCTCCTGCGGACGATGAAAATCTGGTTGTTGTCTATAACTGCGGTGCAGAGGATTGGACAGATCCCATTGCCAAGGAGTTTCAGGAGGAGACGGGAATCCGCGTCCAGTTGGTGGACGGTACATCCGATACCCTCATGACACGCATTCGTACGGAACAGGAAAATCCGCGCGGTGATGTCCTGTGGGGCGGTGTGGAAGATGTCTACCTATCCCTCACGTCCTATCTGGCATCCTACGACAGCCCGGAGGAAGGTGCCCTGCGCAGTGACTGTGTTGGTGGGGACAAGGCATTTTACCTTATGACAGAGGATCCCTATGTGCTGGCTTACAACACGGATCTCGTCGATGCCGAGGACGCGCCGACCGGATGGAGCGATCTTTTCAAATCACGTTTTCGCGGGCGCATTGCGCTTGCTGACCCGACCAAATCCTTGGTCTCATACGATGTACTCATGACGATGATGGATGTCCTCGGCGGTGATAACGCCATGATCTCCCGCATGGAAGATCAGCTGGATGGGCACATGGTCTCTGCCTCGGCAGAGCAGGTCAAGGCTGTTGTGAGTGGTGCGTATGCGGTCACGGCGACAGCGGAGCAGCCAGTTCTGCGGTCTCGGTCGGCGGGGGCACATATCGAGGTTGTCTATCCACGGGAAGGGACACGCGTGTCCGCCACCGGGGTTGCGATCATAAAAAATGCTCCGCATATAGAGAATGCAAAAAAATTCCTTGATTTTGTTATGAGCCGTCGTGTTCATGAACGTCTCGGCGTATATGAACGACGCTCCACGCGTGCCGATGTCACGGCACCGCCGAATCTCCCGACACTCGCGGAGATTCATTCCACACGGTTTGATGCCCGGCATGCCGCCGCGTTCAGAGATGAGTTTTTGAGCGAATGG
>JABZYJ010000248.1 GCA_015265235.1 Selenomonas sp.
GCGGGGCGGGCATGTCCACGGAGTCGGGGATCCCCGACTTTCGCAGTGCGGGCGGGATATACAGCGAGACGCTGCACCGGGAGTTCAGTCCCGAGCAGATGGCATCACACAGCTTTCTCATGGCGCACCCGGCTGAGTTCTTCGACTTCTATCGGCGGCGCTTCGTCTATCTCGATGCTGTGCCGAACGCGGGGCACTACGCCCTCGCGGAGCTCGAGCGGCGCGGACATCTCGCCGCGATTGTAACACAGAACATCGACGGCCTCCATCAGGCGGCAGGCTCGCGGACGGTCTACGAGCTTCACGGCTCGATCCGTCGCGCACACTGCATGGACTGCGGCACGCACTATGCGCTCGACCACATCATGGAGCACACGCCCATTCCCTACTGCTCCTGCGGCGGCATCGTCCGCCCCGACGTCGTACTCTATGAGGAAAGTCTCGATCCCGCAACGATCGAGGGCGCCGTCGCAGCGATCCGCGCGGCGGACACGCTCATCATCGGCGGCACATCACTCATCGTCTACCCTGCGGCGGGACTGATCGATTATTTTCAAGGAGAGCATCTCGTCCTCATCAACAAGAGCGAAACGCGTGCCGACAGCCGCGCCGCACTCATCATCCGCACGCCCATCGGCGAAGCACTGCACGCAGCACTGCCGGAGGAAAAATAATATCCACGTCCGCGCACTGCCCTAGGGGAGCACTGTGATCAGGGATTCCCTAGCGCAATGTCCCCTTACGTCAAAGCAAATGGGTACGTCTCGGGAAGCCCCGGTGCCAGTTCCCGCATCGCGTTCCACAGGTGCTCCTCCGCCTGCGACGTATCGGATGGCTCTTCATCCAAAAAATCCTCCCACTGCGCCATCAAATCGGCCAGCTGAAGAAAGCCCCAAAAATCAATCGCCAGCTCCGTCAGCGGCGTCTCCCACGCCCCGTGGTCAAAGAAATACATCGTCCCACGGCGGAGGTGCATCAGCCATAGATCCCCCTGCCCATCATCGGCAATCGCAAGATACTCCTCCGCGAGAGCAGGGAACTCCATATAGAGCTCCTGCCCGGCATCGGCGAAGAACGACACCTCCGCCGAGATCGACACGCCCAGCAGACGCGGGAGGACATCACGCACACAGACCGCATCGTCCCCACAGCGTGACAGCTTCTCCTGCATCGTAGGCGGCAGGGGCGTCGGCGCGTGCCCCCACCGAGTGAGAATCGCCTGCGGCGCACGGATAACAAACTGCTCCATAGATAACCTCCCGTTATTCCATCGCCACGTTTATACAGCGATTGACGAATGCACACGCTTTCGCTTTAATTGCCACAGCCTCCCTTTCCCGTCTGTGCCCACGCGGTACAGGCGGTTTTTATACCACAGCATGCATTGTATTTCGTCTGCACTTTGGGTAGAATAAGAACAAGGAGGTTGTATTATGTTGAAAAATTTATTCCTGCCGAGCCTCGTGCTCATATCCGTCCTCGCATTTTCCTGCGTGCCGGTGCACGCAGAGAAACCGCAGGTCAGAACGATGCTCATCCAAGTTGACCCGAACGCTCCGCGCACCAAGGGCAGCCCCGTCGTGATCGAATCTTCATTGGAAATCGAACGAACGACACTGCGCGACCGCGGTACAGCACTTACGATGTATCTGCCGCCGATGGAGAGGGCGTTCAACACTTTCAGGCTCCGAACTGGTGAGACCATATTCATCAATGACCGCTTCTCCAACAGGAAAGCGCCTCTTCATCTGGAAGCACTGATTGCACACACACCCACAGCGGCAGACACAAGTGCCCGTACGGTCCCCATTCCCGGATTTGGCATGCTTACGGGTGCACCCGCGCAGGGAGATGCGGCAAAGGCACGTTTCAAGGAGGCGTCTGATCAGCTAATCGCAAGCCTCCAAGCTGCCGCCGATATAAAAGACGTAGAGGTGCTAAGCGATGAGGAAGTCTCGCAAAACGGGTATCCCGCGCGGCGCTTGACAGTTCGGCTCTCTACAGACAAAGGCGAAAGGATCTCCGATATGATGTGGGTCTCTGAGCCGGCGGGCGAGTGGTTCATCCACCTCTTCTTTGATGCGGACAACAAGAATCTGACCAACCA
>JABZYJ010000249.1 GCA_015265235.1 Selenomonas sp.
GATCTGTACGGGGGATCGCGTGGATCTCGGCGGTGGGGCAGCCTTTGAGGTGCTCGCCCCGTCGGCATCACTTGTCCAGCAGGGCAGCGTCAAGGGCTACAAGCACGATCCGAACAACGAGTCCGTCGTCGGACGGCTGGTCTTTGGCGATTTCTCCATGATGTTTACGGGCGACGCAGAAAAGAAAGAGGAGCAGGACATCCTTGCGGGGGCGCAGGGAGCGGTGCAGAGCACCGTCCTCAAGGCAGGCCATCATGGCAGCAAGACCTCCTCTTCGGCAGATTTCCTGCGTGCCGTCCATCCTGCGGCGGCTCTCATCTCCTGCGGTGTAAACAACGACTATGGACATCCGCATAAGGAGACGATGAAGAAGTACCATGCCATGAATCTGGACATCTATGTGACGGCGGAGAATGGCACGATTACCCTTACGAGTGATGGCAAGGACTACCATATCACACCGGAGAGAGGGGAAAAACAATGATTTCTGCGTATCTGGATCGATTTGAAGGAGATCTTGCCGTGCTTCTCCTCGGAGAAGCCATGGTCAAGGTGAATTTCCCGCGCGCGTTCCTGCCCAAAGATGTGGCAGAGGGCGACTATCTGAAGCTGACGATAGAGCGCGATGCGGCGGCGACGGATGCCGCTGAGGATGAGGCACTGGAGCTGCTGAAAGGCTGAATGGGGGCGAGATTGGCATTGACGATCAAGAACAGGGTTCATCTGTGGATGCGACCGCTGCTTGCCGCAGCGGTTTTTGTCTGCCTGCTGCTTCTCCTGCTCCACCGAGGAGAAGCAGCAGGCAGCCTCCATCGCATTACGGGCATTGACAGCCATGCGGTGGAGGTGGACGGGCGCGCGGCGCAGCGTATAGAGATCACCGTCAAGAAGGCGGGGCTGCACTACGCTCTGTCGGAGCGCTACCATGCGGACAATCAGCTGCTGGTCGAGCTGGAGGATGTTGCGCTGGATGAGCATCTTCCCCATGAGATCGCTCTCGATGGAGCGGTGCTGCAGCGGCTTGTCGTTATTCCGCGCGAGAATCATCGTGCGGCACTGCGAATCTATGCGGGGCATGATCTTCGCAGTGCGGATGCCTATCGCATGTATACCGTCCCGGGGACGGGACGTGAGAAGAACACCGAGCGGCTCGTGATTGAGATCTTTGCGGATGCCGGAGATGCACTCAGCAAGGCGGTCATGGGGCATACGGTGGTCATTGATCCCGGGCATGGAGGCAGTGATACGGGGGCGATCGGTCCATCGGGCGCATGCGAAAAGGATGTCGCCCTTGCCGTCTCCCTGCGTACGCGTGACCTCCTGACCAAGGCGGGGGCGCATGTCGTCATGACGCGGACGGACGATGTGGACGTCGCGTATGCGGGCAGTTCGGCTTCCCGCGAACTGCAGGCGCGTGTGGATGCTGCGGCGGCACATGAGGAGGCGGAACTCTTCCTCTCCGTGCACTGCAATTCCTTTAGCAATCCGGATGCACACGGGATGGAGACCTACTATTATCCCAAGACAGATGCGGATGAACGCTTCGCCACGCTGCTGAACGAGGAACTTGCTGCGGCGGGCGGACTCTATAATCGCGGGGTCAAGTATGCGCACTTCTACGTCCTGAAGCATTCGGATATCCCTGCTTCCCTTGCGGAACTGGGGTTTATCTCGAATCCCGAGGAGGAGCAGCTGCTCACGGATCCTGCCTATCAGGAGATACTGGCACAGGCACTCTTTCGTGCGATTGCACGCTATTTTGAGGAATGAGGAGAGAATCGGAAATGTTCCAACACGCGCAACATATCACACGTCTGCTGGGCGCACCGCTCTGCGCAGCACTTCTGCTCACGGCGGGCTGTGCAGATGAAAAGACGTCTGCCCCGCCTGCCGCAGAGTCACAGCAGACACAGACGAAGGCTGCGGCTGCGGACGACACAGCGGCAAAGGACAAAGAGGTCAAGGTGAATGTCTACTATCCGAAGAATGACGGCATGGGTCTTGTGGCGGACAGCCGTACGGTAAAACTCGGCAGCGAGGATAAGTATACGGCGGCACTCAAGTCCCTGCTCGCAGGAACGACGGAAAAGGGACAGACG
>JABZYJ010000024.1 GCA_015265235.1 Selenomonas sp.
TGTCGACATGGTGCTGCTCATGACGGTGAATCCCGGCTTTGGCGGGCAAAAGTTCATCGAGAATACACTCGGGAAGATCCATGCCCTCTACCATACGATTGAGGGGAATGAGCTGGATGTCGACATCGAGGTCGATGGCGGCATCAATGCAGAGACGGCAGAGTCCGTCCGCTCTGCGGGAGCGAATGTGCTCGTCGCCGGATCGTATATCTACGGTGCGGCAGATGTATCTGCCGCTATCGCGTCGCTGCGCGGCTGATTGAGAGAGGGGAGGACAGTATGGGAGAACGCGCGGTCATTCTGCTCTCGGGCGGACTGGACAGCTGTACCTGCATGGCGATCGCCCATGCGGCGGGACAGGAGCTCTATCCGATCAGCTTTAACTACCATCAGCGCCACAGTCGTGAGCTGGATGCGGCAAAAAGCATTGCCGCTCACTACCATGTGGCAGAGCATCTCATCATCGAAACGAATATGGACGCCATCGGCGGTTCGGCGCTGACCGACAGTGCCATTGATGTCCCGCAGGGCGACGCGGAGCGGACGGACATACCCGTTACGTACGTGCCCGCCCGCAACCTCATCTTCCTCAGCTATGCCGTCGGCTATGCGGAGCGCGTCGGTGCAACGCATGTCTACATCGGCGTGAACTCTGTGGACTACTCGGGCTATCCCGACTGCCGTCCTGCATTTATTGCGGCGTTTCAGCGCGCGGCGGATGAGGCGACGGCGGCATCCACAGAGAACGGACGCCGCATCGTCATCGAGACGCCGCTCCAGCATCTCTCCAAGGGGGAGATCATCCGCCGCGGCGATGAACTCGACGCACCCTACGCCCTGACGACGAGCTGCTATCGGGGGGGAGATACGGCGTGCGGCGTCTGTGACAGCTGCCTTCTGCGGCTGCGCGGCTTTGCTGAGGCAGGTCTGCACGACCCCATTCCGTATGCTGCGGGGAAGAACTGATGCAGGACGTACAGAGCAGGGAGGATGGGCGCGGCATCGCCATTCAGCGCGTCGGGGTCAAGGACGTACGCCTTCCCTTTCTCATCAAAAAACAGGCGGGCGGCTATCAGCAGGTACTGGCAACGATTACCTTCACCGTCTCCCTGCCGATGGAGTTCAAGGGGACGCACATGAGCCGCTTCCTCGAGATCCTGCTTCCGTGGAGCGAGAAGCCTCTCGCCGAGGAGGAAATGGATGCGATGCTCACGGAGGCACTCGATCGGCTCCATGCTGAGGCGGCAGAGGTGCGGCTCGCATTTACCTACTTCGTCGAAAAGAGTGCGCCCGTCAGCGGACGCACCTCCCTCCTCGATGTCGATGCGTCCTTTACGGGACGCAAAAGGCGCGGGATGCCGATGGAGTTTGAGCTGGGGTTATCCATGCCGTTCACCTCGCTCTGCCCGTGCAGCAAGGAGATCTCCTCCTATGGGGCACACAACCAGCGCTCGCGGGCATGCGTGCGGCTTCGCTTCCATGCGGGCGTGCCGTGCATCTACATCGAGGATCTGGCGAAGCTTCTCGAGCAGCAGGGCTCTGCGCCCATCTATCCGCTGCTGAAGCGCGCCGACGAAAAATACGTCACAGAGGAAGCCTACGAGCATCCGAAATTCGTCGAGGATATCCTGCGCGATACGGTCCTTGCGCTGCGACAGCTGCCGGGGCTTGCGTACTTCTCGCTCGCATGTGAGAATGAGGAGTCCATCCACAGCCACAATGCCTTTGCGGCACATGAAGAGTATTTGAAGTAGGGAGAAGGGGAGGAGAGGCAGACGATGCGCAAATTCATACGACGCTTTCTCCTCCTTTTCATTCTCGTTGTCGGCATCTCCACCGCCGTCATCTACACGACGGTGGACATCAATACGCTGCAGAATCTGAACCAATTCCAGCCGTGGTCGCTTGCCCTCGCGCTCTGCGCCATCGCACTCGGGATGTTCTTTGACGGCAGCCGCCTGATGCACCTCGTCCGCATCTCAAACGAACGGATTACGCTCTATCAGGCGGTGCAGGTGATCTTTGGCAACTATTTTCTCGCGCTTCTGACGCCCGGTGCGACGGGGGGCGCCGTGGCACAGGTCATGTTCCTGCGCCATGCGGGGGTGCCTACGGGGAAGGCAGCCGTGCTCGTCATCGTGCGTACGCTGCTCTCGATTTTCTTTCTGGCACTCTGCATGCCGCTGATCTTCCTGCACGATGAGGGCATTGTCCCGGGAATATCGAATGATGTACTCATGGTGATTACCCTCACCGCATTTGTCGGCATCATCCTCATTGTCGTCGGCGCACGGCGCGGCTATCTGGACTATCTCGTCGTGCGGATCGCGCGCCGCCTGCGTGACCATCGGCGGCGCAAGCTCTTTGCCTTCTATCGCGATACGAAAAGCGCGATTTCCCTCCTGCTCGACGCACCGCGCCAGATGCTCGTGGTATTCGCCGAGTCCGGGCTGAACCTCCTGTGCATCTACGCCGTCGTGCCATGTCTCTTGCTGGGGCTCGGCGTCACGGATGCCGATTGGTACACCGTCATGGGGCGCATGATCTTTCTCAATATGCTCCTCTACTTCAGTCCGACGCCGGGTGGCTCGGGCATCGCCGAGGGCGGATTCGTCCTCCTCTTTTCCTCCGTCGTCCCTGCGGGGACGGTTGGCATCGTTGCCGTCTGTTGGCGGCTTATCGCCGAGTATCTGCCGTTCCTCATCGGTTTTTACTACACCGTCACCGTCTTTGGCCGTGAGTTTTTGCGGCGGTATTGAGCGCTTTTTGCTGCACGACATCCCCTCGTGCAGTTTTTTTGTGTGGTGAAATGTGAGGTGTGACGACATATTTTCTCCTGTTTCTTCGCAAATAAACAAATAACTTTGAGGAGTCTATTTGCCTTCGTTTCAATCAAAAAAATCGACGACAATCAGGTGGCGGTGATTCGATCCATAATTTCATAAGAATAAAAACAATCATCTTTACAGCAGGATAAAATGAGGATATACTATAGTTAATCTACTATGTCAGTGCTGGGAGCTGATATGGAAATAGAGGGCTTCGGTGCTCTGACCGGAGCATGCTGCATCATTCCATTAAGGGGGAAGTGTAAGAAATGGGACTTAGAACCAAATCCGTCTTATTTTTTGACCTGTGCGTGGTGCTGATCTGTGTCTGCATGGCACTGATCGGATGGGAGAGTGCCAACAGCGGCTTTAACTCTGCGCTGCAGACACAGGCAGTATCAAATGTCAAGCTGATCTTTGAAAACATGGATGTCCGCTACCCGGGGGATTGGTCGCTGCAGGACGGAAAGCTCTATAAGGGCGATCACCGCTTCGGCGACAATCAGGAGGTTGCCGACAAACTCGGCGAGATCTGTCAGGGCTACGTCACCTTCTTTGCAGGGGATGTCCGTGTCTCGACGAACCTCAAGAAGGCGAACGGCGAACGCAATGTCGGTACGAAGGCGAGCGCAGAGGTGGCCGATATTGTCATCAAAGGGAATAAGGAACACAGCGGTCTGGTGACGATTGACGGCATCGACTATCTGGGGGCGTACGTACCTCTGCGGAATGCGAGCGGTCAGGCGATTGGCATGCTCTTCGTCGGTATCGGCTCGTATGTCATGGATGATGTGCGCCATCAGTTCCTCATGGTTACGGTCGTCGCCTCTATCCTCGTCATCCTCATCCTGAGTGTGCTCTCCTATGTGGCAATCGGCAGATCACTGAAGCCCATTGAGGAACTCACCGAGAGCCTGGGAAAAATTGCAAAGGGCGATCTCCGCGTCGCCGATCTGGACGAATCCCGCGAGGATGAGATCGGTATACTCGCACACAGCGCAAACGCGATGAAGAACCGTCTGCGTGAGGTCATGTCGAATGTCTCCCGCTCGGCAGAGACCGTTGCGGCGTCGTCGGAGCAGCTGACGGCGAGCACGCAGGAGACGCTCGAATCCATTACCCATGTCGCACAGAACACCACCTCGCTCGCCGAGGGGGCCGCGGAGCAGTCGAGCATGATCGACAGCCTGTCCGCCAATGCCGATGAGATGTCGGATAAGATGAACCAGCTCTCCAAGCAGACGAGCAGCGTTTACAAGCTCTCGCAGCACGGGCAGGAGAGCACGGAGAACGGGCAGAAACAGGTGGACGATGCCGTGAACCGAATTCAGGGCATCGCCGAGCAGGTCAGCGCTGCGGCAGGGCTTGTCGAGGCTCTGGGCAAGCGCTCCGATGAGATCGGCTCGATCGTTGACACCATCTCGGGCATCTCCGAGCAGACGAATCTCCTCGCCCTCAACGCCGCCATCGAGGCAGCACGTGCCGGTGAGGCAGGCCGCGGATTCGCCGTCGTCGCAGAGGAAGTCCGCAAGCTCGCAGAGCAGTCGGGCGAGTCGGCAAAGAACATCGCCGACCTCATCCGCCTCATCCAGAAGGACACGGCAGACGCCGTTGCCGCCATCCGTCAGGGGAATGAGAACGTCGATGAGGGTGCCTCTGTCGTCGCCTCCTCGGGCGAGGCGTTCCGCACTGTAGCGGAGAACTTCACGGAGCTGGGGCGGAACATTAGCCTTGCCTCGGATGCCGTCGATGTCGTCAGCAAGGCAAAGGATAATATGATTGAGTCGCTGAAACGCGTTGAGGCCATCACGCGCAAGTCGGCGGATGATACGCAGACCATCTCGGCAGCTGCTGAAGAGCAGGCTGCGGCAATGCATCAGATGGCAGATGCAAGCAATACGCTTGCAACGCTGGCACAGGAACTCCAGAACGAGGCACAGAAGTTCCATCTTTAATCTCTGACAAAACTTCCTGCTGTGGAAACGATTCCATGGCAGGAAGTTTTTTTGAATTGAAAAAAAGAAAGAACAAACATTATATAAAAAATAAATAGAAAAGTCTTTAGATAGAAAATGTTAATGACGATATAATTAAGGAATCGCTGATAAAATGAAGTCCGTCAGATTGGCGTAGATTTTTTCGTCCGGTTGAGGCAGCAAACCGGACGCATAGCGAGGGCTATGTGGAGGATTTGCTAACGAAAAGCGGGCAAAAAAGATGCGCTAAGATGGCGGAGCTGAATTTATCAGTGCTTCCTTAATATGCAGATGAGGGATGTTCTGCATGAAGGACAATTGGCAGTAGTTTGGATACCATCAATCAGGGAAGGTAGTGTTAGCGATGGGTCTTAGAACAAAATCGGTGCTGTTTTTTGACATCTGTGTCATTGTTGTCTGTGTTTGTACGGCACTGATCGGCTGGAAGAGTGCGAACAGTGGCTTCGACAGTGCACTGCAGTCACAGGCGCGTTCGAGTGCACAGCTGCTCGAGGAGAACATGAATGCACTCTATCCGGGGGAATGGCACGTAGAGGACGGAAAACTCTACAAGGGGGATCACCGCTTTGGCGACAATCAGGAGGTTGCCGACAAGCTCGGTGAGATCTGTCAGGGGTATGTCACCTTCTTCGCAGGGGACACGCGCGTCTCGACGAACCTGAAGAATGCGAGCGGGGAGCGTATCCTCGGAACAAAGGCGAGTGCCGAGGTGACCGATACCGTCCTGAAGGGGAATAAGGCGTTTTCCGGCAGCGTTGTGATCAATGACATCGAGTACGAGAGCGCCTATCTCCCTCTCCGTGATGGGGGCGGGAAGTCGATCGGCATCCTTTTTGTCGGTGTCGGCTCCTACGTTATGGATGATGTGCGGCATCAGTTCCTCATGGTCACTGCGATTGCGGCAGTTCTCATCATCCTCGGCTTAAGTGTGTTCTCCTATGTGGCGATCGGCAAGGCACTGAAGCCCATCGAGGATCTCACGGAAGGGCTTGGGAAAATCGCAAAGGGAGATCTCCGCGTTGCCGATCTGGATGATACACGCAGTGATGAGCTCGGGATACTTGCGCGCAGTGCAAATGACATGAAGAACCGCCTGCGTGAAGTCATGTCGAATGTCTCGCGCTCCGCTGAGACGGTAGCAGCTTCCTCAGAGCAGCTGACAGCGAGCACGCAGGAGACACTCGAATCCATCACGCATGTTGCACAGAACACTACCTCGCTCGCAGAGGGCGCGGCAGAACAGACGGATATGATCGACCGTCTCGCCTCCAATGCCGACGAGATGTCGGATAAGATGACCCAGCTCTCCGCGCAGACGGACAGCGTCTACAAGCTCTCGCAGGATGGGCAGGAGAGCACGTCGAATGGGCAGAAACAGGTAGATGATGCCGTTGCCCGAATCCAGAGCATTGCCGAGCAGGTCAGCGCTGCGGCAGGGCTTGTCGAAGCACTTGGAAAACGCTCTGATGAGATCGGTTCGATCGTCGATACCATCTCGGGGATCTCCGAGCAGACGAATCTCCTTGCCCTCAACGCCGCCATCGAGGCAGCACGCGCCGGTGAGGCAGGCCGTGGATTCGCCGTCGTCGCGGAGGAGGTTCGCAAACTCGCGGAGCAGTCGGGTGAATCGGCGAAGAACATCGCCGATCTCATTCGCCTCATCCAAAAGGACACCTCTGATGCCGTCACGGCAATACGGCAGGGGAATGAGAATGTCGAGCAGGGAGCTTCCGTTGTCGCTTCCTCCGGCGAGGCATTCCGCACGGTTGCCGACAACTTTGACGAACTGAGTAAGAGCATCCGTCTTGCCTCTGATGCCGTCGGTATTGTGGATAAGACAAAGGAGAATATGCTCACCTCCATGAAGCGCGTGGAGGACATCACACGCAAGTCTGCGGAGGACACGCAGACCATCTCGGCAGCTGCCGAGGAGCAGGCGGCTGCGATGCACGAGATGGCAGACGCGAGCAACACCCTTGCACAGCTGGCACAGGAACTCCAGAACGAGGTGCAGAAGTTCCGCCTGTAAAAACGATCGAGAGCATTTTGAATGGGGCTGTCGTACGAAGCTGCAAACTTCGTGCGACAGCTCCATTCGTGCTTTGAAGATATATTGACAAAAATCAAAAAGTCAAATATAATATCAAACATAAAAGGAAACAAAGAAGGTGGTATGATGAGCAACATTGCCGATATGATAGAATCCTATATCCTGCGCCAGCTGGCCGCCCGGCAGGACGGGAAGGTCGAACTGCGCAGGACGGATATTGCCGATGAGATTTCGTGTGCACCGTCTCAGATCAGCTATGTGCTCTCAACGCGGTTTACGCAGGATAAGGGCTTCGTGGTGGAGTCACGGCGCGGCCTAGGCGGGTTCATCCGCATTGTGCAGGTGCCGCTGCGTGATCTGGTCTACCGCGATATGATGTCGAAGATCGACGAGAATACGGACTGCGAGTCCGTACAGTCCATGCTGCGCTATCTCATGCAGCATGGGATGATTGAGACACGCGAGGCAGCCTTGATGCTGCAGATGGTAACGGGGCTCTTTCATGCGGAGTCACTCGATGCGAAGGAGCGCGTCCAAATGTTAAAGACGATGTTTTTGACACTGGAGAAATTTACGTAGCCGTTCGATAACATAGATAGAAGACTGCGGAGACCATTGGGAAGGACACATTGATGATCTGTGAGGAATGCGGCCGCAACGAGGCGATTGTGCACATCGTGCAGATCGGGCCGGGCGGCAAGAGTGAAAAGAATATATGTATGAGCTGCGCCGCGCGCTACGGTGCGTCGATCCTTCGTGCGCAGCAGGAGAATGTTTCGGCGGATGACTTCCTGAAGGGACTGTTTGGCAGCAATCAGGAGGAGAACGCAGAGGAAGAGGATGCACAGCGCATTACCTGTCCGAACTGCGGGATGCACTTTGACGATCTCTCAAAGACGGGGCAGATCGGCTGCTCGGTCTGCTATGAGACGTTTCATCATGAGCTCGCGCCGCTTCTGCGGCGCATCCATGGAGCGAGTATTCACCGCGGAAAGATTCCGCGCCGCTCGGGCAACGGGATCATGCTGCGCCGTGAGGCGGAGCAGCTGCGCACGCGCCTGAAGGAAGCCGTCGCCCATGAGGAGTATGAAAAGGCGGCAGAGCTGCGTGACCGGATTCGCTCGCTGGAGCAGCGAATGGAGGAGAGCAGTCATGGCGCTTGAGGATCTCCTGCGCGCGGAGCGGCTTCCGTGGTTTGCTGCGGGGGGACAGGATGCCGATGTCGTGCTCTCAAGCCGCGTACGCCTTGCCCGCAACCTCCTGCGCCTGCCGTTTCCGGGGCGTGCCAATGAGGCTCAGCTAGCGGAGATACGGCGCATCCTAGATGAGGCATTGGCGGATATCAGCACGGCGTTCGGGCAGCCGTTTGAGCGCATCGCTGTCGACGCGCTGACGGATGTGGAGCGGGCGGTGCTGATCGAAAAGCGGCTCATCAGTGAGAAGTTCGCTGCGGGGCAGCCGCAGCGCGCAGCCTACATCAGTGCCGATCTGGGGATCAGTATTCTCATCAATGAGGACGATCATCTCAAGATACAGGTGATGACGCCCGGTCTGTCCGTTGCGCAGGCATTTCGCACGGCGGCGAAGGTGGACGACTTTATTGAGGCGAAGCTGGATCTTGCCTTTGATGAGCGCATGGGCTATCTGACGGCACAGCCGACGAATCTCGGCACGGGACTGCGCGCCTCGGTCGTCGTTCATCTGCCGGGGCTGGTCTACACGCGCAACATCGAGAACATCAGTCATTCGTTTCCACAACTAGGCCTTGCCGTTCAGCCGCTTTATGGGGGCGGTGAGGGCGCGCATCTCTATAAAATTTCCAATCAGCTCACGCTCGGTTATGCAGAGGCAGAGATCATCGAGAATCTGCGCGCTGCCGTAGGGGAGATCGCCGCACACGAGCGGCGTGCACGCAAGGCACTCTCCTACGTCGGAAAGGATAGTGTTGAGGATGGCGTTTGGCGTGCATTCGGAATTCTTTCGTATGCAAGGTCGCTGACAGAGGAGGAAACACTTGACCTGCTCTCGCGTGTGCGTTATGGTATAGACCGTGGGATCATCACCGGGGTGTCGGGGGACTGCTACGGTGAGATCATGGTTGCGGCGCGCGACGCCTATCTTCGGTATATGGCAGGCGGGGCGGAACAGTCCGCGGGGGAGATCGCCGGCATGCGCGCAGCGCGTGTTCGCGCGATTTTAGATCGATACAGAACACAGGGGTAAGGAGGGGAACAGCTTGAACTACCGTCAATTTTTTACGCAGACGGCGATTAAGGCCGTGGAGTTTTCGCAGTATATTGCACAGCGGCGCGGCAAGGGGTATATCGGTACCGGCCAGCTGCTGCTCGGTATTCTGCACATGCGCGATACGATTGCCGCCGAGACACTGGATAAATTCGGCGTGGACTACGACAGCGCAGAGCAGGTGATTCGGGAAGGGGACGGTTTTCAAGACGTCCTGACCCCGGAGGAGACGCCCTACTATACGCGGCGCGCACAGCGCGTCATGCAGGGGGCGATTGATACGGCACGTGAAGCGCGCTCCTTCGTGACAACGGAGCACATTCTGCTCAGCCTGCTCTCCGAAGGTGAGGGGACGGCTGTCCGCACACTGGAGGATCTCGACGTCGATATCGAGGCGCTGCAGAGCGAGGTGAGTGCCAAGATGGATGATACGGAGGACGAGGTCAAAGAAAAGTCCGCGCGCCGCAAGAGCGGAAAGGACACGCGCAAGGGGCTGCCCGCCTCACTGAAAAAGTTTGGCACGGATCTGACCGCGGCGGCCGGAGCAGGAAGTCTTGACCCCGTGATTGGCCGTACGGCGGAGATTGATCGCGTGATTCAGATTCTGGCCCGGCGGACGAAGAACAATCCGCTCCTGCTTGGCGAGGCGGGGGTCGGCAAGACGGCCATCGCCGAGGGACTGGCACGGCGCATTGCCGCCGGAGAGGTGCCCTTTCTCCTTGAGGACAAGCACATTGTGACGCTGTCGATGACGGCACTCGTCGCGGGCACGAAGTACCGCGGTGAGTTCGAGGAGCGCTTGAAGAATGTGGTGGATGATGTCATCAAGGCGAAGAACATCATCCTCTTCATCGATGAAATTCACACGCTCATCCGTGCGGGCGGTGCCGAGGGCGCACTCGATGCGGCAAACATTCTGAAGCCCGCTCTTGCGCGCGGTCAGATGCAGATTATCGGGGCAACGACGCTCAGCGAGTACAAGAAGTACTTTGCGAAAGACGGCGCGCTCGCGCGGCGGTTTCAGTCGGTGACGGTCGATGAGCCGGATGCTGCGGATGCGGAGCAGATTCTCTTCGGCCTGCGCAGCCGCTATGAGGAGTTCCATCATGCGCGCATCGAGGATACGGCGATTACGGCGGCCGTGCGACTTTCGAAGCGGTACCTGACGGATCGCTTCCTGCCGGACAAGGCGATAGATCTGATGGATGAGGCGTCCTCCCATGTGCGCATGAAGAGTGCGGGCGGGACGGATCGTCTGGTCGGTCTGCGCCGTGAGATTGCAGGGGTGGTCAAGGAGAAGGACGACGCTGTCAGCAAGCAGGACTATGAGGCGGCAGCGCACCTGCGCGACCGCGAGAAGGATCTGCGCGCGAAGCTCGATGCGTCCCGCAAGGGCGAGGATGCACGCATGGAAATTCGCGTGACGGAGGACGATATTGCGGCCGTGGTGGCACAGTGGACGGGCATTCCCGTGCAGCGCATTGCGGTCAAGGAATCCGACCGCCTGTTGGCACTTGAGTCGCAGATCGGCCGCCGTGTTATCGGGCAGGACGAAGCGGTGCATGCCGTGGCGCGTGCTGTTCGCCGCGCGCGTGCAGGGGTCAAGGATCCGCGCCGCCCGATCGGCTCGTTCCTCTTTCTCGGGGCGACGGGCGTCGGCAAGACGGAACTGGCGCGGGCACTTGCGGAGTCGGTGTTTGGCACCGAGGATGCGATCATCCGCTTCGATATGTCGGAATACATGGAAAAGCATACGACGGCACGTCTGGTTGGCGCGCCTCCGGGCTATGTCGGCTATGAGGAGGGCGGTCAGCTGACCGACGCCGTGCGGCGCAAGCCCTTTTCCATCATTCTCTTCGATGAGGTGGAAAAAGCTCACCCCGATGTCTTCCACATGCTGCTGCAGGTGCTGGAGGACGGCCGCCTGACGGACGGACAGGGGCGCGTTACAGATTTCCGCAATACCATCATCATCATGACCTCGAATGCGGGGGCAGATCATCTGCGCTCGACCCGCGGAACCATCGGCTTTGCTGTCGGCGGGACGGCAGGATCCGACGAGGAACAGGCGAAAAAGCGCGTTCTCGATGAGGTGCGACGGATCTTCCGCCCTGAGTTCCTCAACCGCGTGGACGATATGATCGTTTTCAATGCGCTCGGTGAGCCGGAGCTGACGAAGATTGTGGACATTCTCCTGCGCGATGTGAAGCTGCGTCTCGCGGAGCAGGAGATCAACATGGAGGTCAGCCCGTCGGCGAAGCGTGTGCTCATCACGAAGGGGACGGATGTCAAGTTCGGTGCGCGTCCGCTGCGGCGCGCCATCCAGAAGAACCTTGAGGATGCACTGGCGGAGCGCCTGCTCGCCCGTGACTTTGCGGCGGGGGATGTCATCTCCGTGCGAAAGCTGGGGGATGGGCTGGACTTCGTGAAGAAGGACAAGACGCACAATCGACGGACGAAGAAGGATAATAAGAAGGAACCATGCCATGAAACGTGAGGGGCGCAACGTACTTGCGCCGCACTCGCGGATGGGATATTGGGGGGACTTTCTCCTCAACTTTGCATGGTCGCTGTTCTGGCTCGCACGGTCAGTGCGGCGGATGATTTTGCTGCGGTGAATGGAGGGACTGTATCGGCAGTCCCTTTTTCGTGTTCTTTCGATGGAGATCTTATGGCAAAGAAGAAAAAGACGATGTACGTCTGTCAGAACTGCGGCTACGACAATACGCGATGGATGGGCAAATGTCCGGGCTGCGGTGCGTGGAATACGATGGTAGAGGAGGTCGTTGCTCCGCCGGCGGAGGAGCGGCGCGGCACAGCCTCGTCAGGTGAGCCGCCGCAGCCGATTGCGGAGATCCGCGCAGAGGATCTGCCGCGCTTTTCGACGGGCTCGGGGGAGCTCGACCGTGTTCTCGGCGGCGGTGTGATACCGGGAGCGATGGTGCTCGTCGTCGGTGATCCCGGCGTCGGGAAATCGAGCCTTACCCTGCGCGCATCGGCGGATATAGCGCGGGCAGGACGCCGCGTCCTGTATGTGACGGGGGAGGAAAGCGCACGGCAGATCCGCATGCGTGCCGATCGTCTGCAGGCCGTCGCCGATGAGCTGCTCGTCGTCAGCGAGACGAACCTCGATGCGATCTGCGCACACGTAGAAAATGTAAAGCCTGCGCTCTTTATCATTGACTCCATCCAGACGATGTACCGTCCCGACATTGAGAGCGCACCCGGCAGCGTCTCGCAGGTACGCGAGTGCGCCATGGAGCTGATGCGCGTCGCAAAGACGGCGGGGATTGCCGTCTTCGTCATCGGTCATGTAACGAAGGAAGGCAGCCTGGCGGGCCCGCGTGTCCTCGAGCATATCGTCGATACGGTGCTCTACTTTGAGGGAGAGCGAAATGCGGAGTATCGCGTGCTGCGTGCCGTAAAAAATCGCTTTGGCAGCACGAACGAGCTGGGGCTCTTTGAGATGCGGGATGTCGGACTGGTCGATGTCCCCGATGCGTCGAAGCTGTTTCTCTCCGAGCGCGCTCCCGAGAGTGGCTCGGTCATCGTGCCGACGGTGGAGGGGACGCGCCCTCTGCTCGTCGAGGTACAGGCGCTGGTTGCCCCGACGCCCTATCAGCCGCCGCGCCGTACGGCGGACTCCGTGGATGTCAAGCGGATCCAGCTGCTCCTCGCCGTCCTCGAAAAACGCGTGCGCCTGCCGATCGGTGCCGCAGACGTCTATGTGAAAGTCGCGGGCGGCATTCGCCTCGATGAGCCGGCGGCGGATCTTGCCCTCTGTGTTGCCATGGCATCGAGCTTTGCAGGACGCCTGCCGCGTCCGCAGATGGTCGTCTGCGGCGAGGTGGGGCTTTCGGGGGAGGTGCGCGCCGTCTCACAGGCGGAGCAGAGAATCATCGAGGCACAGCGGCTCGGTTTTCACGCCGCTGTGCTCCCCATGAAGAACTACCGTCAGCTAAAAGGAAAGTTCGCAGGGATGGAGCTCTTTGGTGCAGAGACGATTGGCGATGCCTTAAAGTGTGCGATGCCAAAAAATATTTAAGAAAAGATAAGATTTCCACGATAAAGAGATTGAAGAGGTGATGTGTAGATGAATGCCGGAAATCTTATGGCGGTATCGACCACGGACGGCGCATCGGCGGCAGCGGGCGTGCAGGGAGCGCGCAGCGCAGCGGCGGGCAGCCGTACGCAGACAACCTCAGGGAAGAATACGTTCAGCGATACGATGGGCGCACTGCAGAAAAAGGGTATAAGTGCAGATGCGACCAAGATCCAGACCGGTGATCCTTCATCGTCTGCCGTACAGGATAAGCCTGCGGCGACGGGGACGGACGGGACGGCGCAGAACGCACAGGATGTGAAAAAAACAGCGTCCATGCCTGCGGCAAAAGGGCAAAGCGACGCCTTGAAGGACGTGTCCGCCGAGGACACAGCCATAGCCTCCGCAGCGGCGGCAACCGTGCTCGCAGCACTCCTGCCGGCGGATGTGGAGCAGGTTCCCGTGGAGAGCACTCCGGCGGAGGGGGAACTGCCGCCGGCTCTGGCGGAAATCCTCGAACGCTATGGGCTGACCGCTGAGCAGCTGCGTGATACGAAGCTGCAGACGGCGGTCGAACATCTGCTGCAGCAGATGCCGCAGACCGATGAGAAGGGGAATTCGCTTCTCCGTGCCCTTGCCGGTGAACCGCTGACGCAGGAGACGGCGAATACCGCTGTCATGCTGGCACAGACGGATGCACCTGCCGCTGCGGCGGCGCGTCTCGCAGCGCTCGATGCGGCAATGCCCGCACAGCTGCGTGCGGCACTTCAGGCAGCAGCACTGCCGTCTGCGGAGAATGCAGCGACGGTGCCGGACGCGGTGATGGATGAGACACCCGTATGGCAGCCCGTCATGCAGGCGGAACCCGTTCCCGCAGCACCTGCAGAGCAGGCGGCTACTGTCGCACAGCAGACTGCCGTACTGCAGCCCGCTGCACAGCCGACGGTTGTGCAGCAGCCCGCGGTACAGGCAGCGGCCGTTTCCGCGATGCAGGAACAGCAGCCTCTGCCGCAGGGGAAGAGTGCGGCTGCGCTGGTCGGAGAGAAACTGACCGAGGAAACGCAGCCTGCACCGAGTCCGCTCGATGTTCTCGCACAGCGTACGATGCGCCACGATGCAATGCAGCGTGACATGAGCGGAGAGAGCGCGGAGCAGAACCAGCAGCCAATGCAGAGCGGCATACCCCAGCCCGCACCGACGCATGAGAACGTCTCCTTTGAGACGACGGTGCGCACGGCAGAGACGCCCGTTCAGCCTGCCTCTGTGCAGACGGGGACGCCCCCCATCCAGACGGAGCAGGCAGCACCCGCCGCAGAGGTGCCGCAGCGCCCGCAGACCGACTATGAGATCCCGCGTCAGATTGTCGAGCAGGCACGTCTTCTGCGTACCCTGAACGACACGCAGATGATCATTCGCCTGAAGCCGGAGCATCTCGGCGAGCTGACCCTGCGCGTTGCCGTCGGCTCGGACGGTGCCGTGCAGGCGTCCTTCCACAGCGACAATGCTCACGTGCGCAGCGTGATTGAGAACTCTCTCGTCCAGCTGCGGCAGGAGCTGAACACGCAGGGGATCAAGGTGGATCGCGTCGGTGTCTATACGGGACTTGCCGATGGGCAGATGCCGCAGGGACAAGGGCAGGAAGCATGGCAGCAGCATCAGGCAGGTCACAGTGAGACACAGGTCTACGCACGCGGTGATGCCGATGACTATCTCGACGGGGAAATCGTCGATGATGGCGTTGCCACTGCATCGACACAGGAAAGTGTTGGCGGTGTAACGGCAGACGGTGTGGACTATCGCGTCTGACCATGTGAGGAGGAAAAAAAGTGGCAAGTACAAACCCACTGAATACCATCAATGTCGGCGGCGTCATCCAGAAAGTCTCCGACTATGAGGCGGCACAGAACCAGGCAAAGGCCGGAAAGAAGGACAACAGCGCTCTCGGAAAGGATGCGTTCCTGCAGCTGCTCGTAACGCAGATGCGCTATCAGGATCCGCTCAATCCGCAGGACAATGCCGAGTATCTCTCGCAGCTGGCGCAGTTCTCCGCGCTCGAGCAGATGACGAACGTCTCCAAGGGGCTCGAGAACGTCAGCAAGATCGTCGACAATATTGATTCCTCTGTGCTGATTGGACAGCTCAGCTCGATGATCGGTCAGCCGATCCAGTGGATGTCTGAGACGAAGGGCGAGGACGGTGCCGTGTCCAAGACCAGCTTTGAGGGCAAGGTCATCGGTGTCAGCATCACGGATGGTGCGCCGAGCATCATCGCTGACGTCAATGGACAGTCGCACAAGGTACAGATCTCCGAGGTCGTGCGCGTCGGACGTCTCACAGCCTCAGCAACATAACCGGAAACAAAGGGCAGTTGGCCGTAAAATCGGTATCGCAGTGCCCTTTTCTTCTTGCATAATGCGTATCCATCGCTTATAATGGGGGCGTAACATCCCAAGGGAGTATGGGATGCAGAGAGGAAATGGAGGGATCCAATATGGCACTATCAGCCATCGGAGGGGGCTTTGGTTCAAGTCTCTTCCAACAGTCAAACCGTGAGATCCATCAGCTCGGCGGCCAGGCGACACAGGCCAAGATGAACGAGGTCAAGGCGGTTACCGGCGACTCGAAGTTCGGTTCGAGCACGAAGGCGGGAACGAGTGAGTTCCAGCAGACGCAGCGCACGGTTATTCGTACGGGCGAGCAGAGCGCGTCACGCGCCACACAGCAGGCGGCACAGAACATGGATCCTGCGATGCTGGGCACGAGTGCGTTCCAGAAGTCGAACCGCTCGGCACAGCAGATGGGTGCCCAGGCGACGCAGGCCAAGATGGATGAGGTCAAGGCGGTCACGAGTGACTCGAAGTTCGGTTCGAGCACGAAGGCGGGGACGAGTGAGTTCCAGCAGACGCAGCGGACGGTCATCCGTACGGCAGAGCAGGTTACTTCACGCGCCACGCAGCAGGCGGCGCAGAACATGGATCCTGCGATGCTGGGCACGAGCCGCTTCCAGAAGTCCCTTCGCGAAGCACAGCAGTATGGTGCCCAGGCGACGAGCCAGCGCATGGAGCAGGCAAAGGCAGCCTATGCGATCAGCCCGCGCGCTCCGCAGCACGTCGGAAGTAATCTCGACATCAAAGCATAAAATGATAAATGATAATGGACTGCCTACGGAATCCTGCGGTTTTGTATGGCAGTCCTTATTTTTGTCTTGACAAGCGTGAATCCATCTGTTAATATAACATCTGTCGCAGAGAAAGCGTGAAGTGAATATGGAGTGGTACTCAAGAGGCTGAAGAGGACGGTTTGCTAAATCGTTAGAGTGGGTAACCGCTGCGAGAGTTCGAATCTCTCCCACTCCGCCATTTTTTATTACCCGGTCTGCGTCGGGTTTTTTTAATTTAAGGAGATGCTTCTATGGAGATGCAGAGCACGCCGCCGTCCTTTGTCGAACGATTTTTTAAAGTGCGGGAAAAGGGCTCGACTGTGCGCACGGAATTACTCGCGGGCATGACGACGTTCATTGCCATGGCGTATATTCTCTTTGTCAATCCAAACATACTTGCGGACGCCGGCATCCCGAAGGAGGCGGCGATTGCCTCGACGATTTGGATTGCCGCACTCGCGTCGCTCGCAATGGGAATTTTTGCGAACTATCCCGTCGCGCTCGCACCGGGCATGGGGCTGAATGCGTTCTTTTCCTACTATGTCTGCGGCGTTCTCGGACTGCACTGGACCGTGGCACTCGGTGCCGTGTTCTTCTCAGGTGTGCTCTTCCTGATTTTGACGGTTGGCGGAATCCGACAGGCAATCATCAATGCTGTCCCGCGTGATCTGAAATACGCCATCAGCGTGGGCATCGGACTCTTTATCGCGTTCATCGGCCTGAAGGGGACAGGGCTGATCGTCGAGAATTCTGCGACCTATGTCTCCCTTGGTCATGTCACCGCACCGACGACGCTGCTCTCTCTCTTCGGACTGCTTCTCACGGCGGCGCTGATGGCGCGCAACGTGCACGGCTCGATCCTCATCGGCATCTTTGCGACGACCATCCTCGCCATGATCCTCGGGATGACGCCGGCACCGAAGGGAATCACGGATATCGTGAGCACCTCGCTCCCGCACATGGGGGAGACGTTCGGTCAGCTCGATCTCGCGGGTGCATGGCACTACGGCCTCGTTTCGATCATCTTCACGTTCACCGTGGTGGAACTATTCGATAATATGGGTACCTTGATCGGTCTGACGACAAAGGCAAAGATGGTGCGCCCCGATGGACACATCGAGAACATCGACAAGGCACTGACCACGGATGCAGTCGGGACGATGGTCTCCGCCATGTTCGGTACGTCGACGGTCACCTCCTACATCGAGAGCGCGGCCGGTATTGCCGCCGGCGGACGGACGGGGCTGACTGCCGTTGCAGCGGGCGTGCTCTTCCTAGCGGCACTGCTCTTTACGCCGCTGATCGGGCTCGTGCCGGCATTTGCTACCGCACCTGCCCTCATCTTGGTCGGAGCGCTGCTCATGTCCGAGGTCGGAAAGATTGACTTCTCCGACTTCACGAACGCTCTGCCGGTTTTCCTTACGATCATCATGATGCCGCTCACGTCGAGTATTGCCAATGGCTTTGCCTTTGGCTTTATCAGCTACACGGTCATGAAGCTCTGTGCGGGCCAGTATAAGAAGGTCAGCTGGATCATGTATCTCGTCTCGATTGCCTTCCTGATCAATCTGGCACTTCGTTCGTAGGAGGCTGACGTGCAGATGAAACACCGCATGGCATTTCTCGTGAGTCTTTTGTTCCTTCTCTCCGCGCTCTTTGGTGGGTGTGCAGGAGGAGCATCGCATGAGACATCCACGACAGCACCCGTGCAGCAGGCACTCACGGTCAAGATGCTCGATGTCGGGCAGGGGGACGCCATCCTCATTCAAACCGCAGAGCAGAACGTCCTCATTGATACGGGCGATCTGGACGAGCGGGATAAGCTCCGCGCCGAACTGGACAAGGCAGGGGTCAAAAAACTCGATGCAGTGATCCTGACCCATCCCCATGCCGATCACATCGGCGGGATGGAGATGCTGATTGATAAATATCCGATCGGTATGGTCTATGACAACGGGATGCCGTCAACGTCGCGCGTCTACATCGGCTATATGAAACAGCTGAAGGCGAAGGGGATTGCGCGCAAGGGGCTCTGTACGGGGG
>JABZYJ010000250.1 GCA_015265235.1 Selenomonas sp.
GTTCACGATTGGGCTGCTCCACTATTTTGTAGAACACCGTTCGGATACGGCTTTGTGGAATTCCTTCTTTAACAAGACTGTTCGTATAGACATCAATTTGATTGTCGTGGAGGTTCGTATAGGTCTTATCCTCGATGATAACATGCATATCCCCGACAATGACGAGTATATCAATTTTCAAATATTGCTGTTTGATCTCATCGATTTGCTGCGCATTCTCCAGTCCCGGCACTCGGCGAATGAAGTCAAGCGCACACGCGCAGAGCAGCGGATCCTCTGCTTGATGCTCCTCCATCCCATGAGCCAAAAGCCAGCAAATAAAAGCATCCTGTGACAGCTCACTCGTCGCATAGTGAAACAAATTCACCTTAGACATTCCTCTCCCCCTATCCACTTTCACTCAGATACGTATTCTACATTAATCTTTCCATCTTACCTCAATGTTTATAGATCCAATTCTTATATTCAGCAAAAACTATCAATTATCCTTCTTATTGTCGAAATTTTTTCTTTCTTCTTTGATTTATCAAATAAATAACGGCATCAAGAAAGCAAGCCTTCTCAATGCCGTTTCATGATTCCTCTTTCAAGAATATACTATCTCACAATACTTCTTTCCAAACGTCTGCATCGCAGACGCTTTTTCTTTCTCTAACTCTGCCATAGATTCCTCATGTGGCTCTTGATTCCACATCATCCACATCTTCTCTGCCAGTTCTTCCGCATTATTAGGGTCAAAGTAAACGCCGTACTTCGGAGCCTGCTCTCTATGTACCCTCAAATCGGACAGCAGTATCCTCTTCCCTCTGTATTTTGCCTCCTCAACGGTCGTACTCCAGCCCTCAAAGAACGATGGGTTAATATACCCCCATGAAGCCGCTGCCAATGCCTGAACATCTGCATAGGGAATCAACCCCAAGATGATATACATATCCTCCAATTGATGCTCATGGATAAAAGACATCAGCTCTTCAATATAATGGGGAGCGCGATAATCCTTCGTATTTCCGGTCGACACTACGCGAACAAACTTGTTTTGAGCCTTTAAGATGCGCAATGCTTCTAAAACAATCTTATGGTTTTTATGTGCCCAATACTGATTTGGCAAAAAAAAGAACCTGTCTTTTATTCCATACTTCTCCATAACAGCTTTATTGACTGTCGGCAACGAAACATCTATGTCCGGAACAAAATGCAGTACCCGCGCCTTACTCTCATATCCAGGATAATACGTGATAAAATCCTCTTTTGCCGCATTACTGCTAAAAATGATGAGATCCATATTCCTAGCGATACCAGCATAGCATAAATCACGCAGCTTTAACTCACTCTCTGAAAAAAACTGTGGTAAATACTTGTGCTGAAAGTCTGGAATCCACGCGATATTTTTTACGCTAGAACAACGCGCCGGAGTCGCTATATGTGAAAGTACATCGACATCATATTTCTTTAGATAATAATCCAATACTTTGTCGTATCCAAAAACCTTAATAAAAACCTTGCGAACAAACCATCCCAGCGTCCATCGGTCGAATATTGACACCAGCACAAAATCTATGCCCTTCGGAAAATCTTGGTATACAGACATATCCTGTCTGTCCGACACAAACACCTTAACTTTGATCTCATTGGATGCATAACGTACGACTGCTGCAAGCAGATTACGATAATAGTTCAGCCCACCGACCCAGCCATCTCCGACATCAAGAACAAACGCCACCGTCATCATCTCGCTGAAACCACCTCACATAGTCCTCAATCCCTTGCCGCAGCGATACGGTAGGCTCCCATCCCCACGCCATAATATCATCGACATCCGCCACATAATGATTTGGATTTCCTACATTAATCTCTCCGCCGAAGGACGGCAGTACCTGCGCCCCATACACTTCAAACAGCATGCGAAGAACATCTTTAATCTTTACCGCCTTACCAGCTCCCACATTGACAACAGGGCACTGCGCCGATGCCTTCTCACCTGCGATCAAAAAAGCCCGTGCCACATCAGACACATGAACCCAGTCCCGCGTCTCCTCACCAGTACCCCAAAAACTATTGCCCCCCCGTGACAACTTGCTGCAGGCATCCCAAAGG
>JABZYJ010000251.1 GCA_015265235.1 Selenomonas sp.
CGATTACCTCCTTGCTCATAGATGTTCTTTCCTTACAAGAGCCCCGGCAGCGATGTTGTGAACATGCTGAGAATCAGGACGACGATGAGTGCCGTCACGCCGGAGATCGTCCCCCCCACCGTCCACACACGCATCGTGCCGGGCACATCAAATTTTCCGAAACGGTTGATAACCCAAAAACCGGAATCGTTCGGTAGAGAGAGTCCGATGCCGCCAGCACAGATTGCGAGTGCTGCAAGCAGCGGCGATACTCCCTCAAGACCAGTGACAACCGGTGCAAAAATTGCTGCCGTTGTCACAAGTGCAACGGTGGTAGAGCCCTGCGCAGCGCGGAGTACCTGACTGATGATGAATGCTGCGACGAGAACCAATGCTCCTGTACCATCAGTCAGTCCTGTCATACCCTCGACAAGCTGTTTGCCGATACCCGTCTCGTTGATAATCTTGCCAAAAGCACCTCCTGCTCCCGTAATCGCGAGAATGATCCCCGACTGCGTGCATGCTTCATTGACGAGATCGTTAAAAGACTCTTCCAGATACGGACGCAGGCAGAAGAATCCCATGAAGAGGCCAAGGAGGAGAGCGATATTCTTATCGCCGATAAACATGAAGAGCGTATGTGCGGCCGTCCCTTTATCAAGGAACATGCCCGCGACAGTGCCGAGAAGGATGATGAAAATGGGGAAGAAAATCAGGAAAATTCCCAGCTCGCCGGACGGCAGCTTCTTCGTCTCTTTTTCCCGCTTCTCCTCCTCACTCAGTTCATCGGCAAATGCGTTGGCAAAGTCGTTCTTGTATTCCTCACGGGTTCCGAGATACTTCCCGTAAACCACCCCGCCGACAAGGACACCTGCAAGACTGGCGATAATCGCATAGAGCAGGAACCAGCCAATGTTGACGCCCATGGTCGCCGCGACGGCAATTGGGCCAGGTGTCGGGATAACCATGGCATGTGTCGTAATTAGACCGACGGCAAGCGCCGTAACGAGCGTTGCAAAGGGAACACGCCCCTGCCGCGAGAGCGTCTTGACGAGGTTGACGAGAATGACGAATGCCGCATCAAAGAATACAGGGATCGAGACAATATACCCCGTGAGTGCAATCGCCATCGGAGTGTTCGCCGTTCCTGTTACACGTAACAGCAGGGCTGCAATCTGGCTGGTACATCCGGACACATGGAGCAGTGAGCCAAGTGCCACGCCTAGGACAATGATAATCCCAATGCCCTGCATCGTCCCGCCGAAGCCGGCCGCCATTGCAGCTGCCGTCTTATCGAGCGGCATTCCAGCGAGGATACCCATGAGCAGTCCACCAAGCAACAGAGCAAGGAATGGATGCAGTTTGAATTTAATGATGGACACTAGTACAAAAACGAGTGCCGCGAAGAATATGGCAAGCAGCACGCCAAGCATAATTTCGCCTCCTTATGATTTTGTCGGTATTATTTCTGCCCCGATTTACAAGGCAAAAACTGTCCCATTTGATTTCCTCGCCTCAGTCCTCGACCTCTGCGATGCAGACTACTTGACTGGAGGCGAGCCCTACGATGCGGAGCGGTGCATTGAAGAAACGCACGATCTTCTTGCCCTTCGGAATCTCCGAGAGATGCATATCTTCAATCGCTGTACAGAATTTCCCTGAGTGGTAGCCGAGCAAATGCTGATGGCAGTGTACGGGCGACGCACTCTCCGGCACCTTTTTCGACGGAGAACCCACTGCGAGGAAGTCCATGCCGATCACGCGGAGATTCGGGAACGTCTCCGTCAGATAGTCCCCCGCGCTCGGTGCAATATAGGAGCCCTCATACTGATATACCGTCGGCTCCTCCGTCCGGTAACGCTCAAGTCCGGTGCGAATCAGCGCAGCGGAGATACGTCCGAGGACATCGGCAAACGGAATCAAATCCTCCCTAGTGACTCCCTCTGCCAGCCCCTTCGGGATATCGAGCACGGCAACCTCTTCATGACAGAAGTATTCCATCGGCAGCTGGTTGATGTTCAGCCCGTCTTTAACAAAATGGCGCGGTGCGTCCATATGCGTGCCAAAGTGATTCGGCAGCTCCGAAACAAAGCTCGCGAACGGCGTCGC
>JABZYJ010000252.1 GCA_015265235.1 Selenomonas sp.
CATATAGGTGATGCCATATATGCTGTCCGTCATATTCAGGCGTGCTTTGTAGTATGGCGTTCCTGTTCTTGGATCGCTTAGGAAAATCCCATACCCATCGTCTGCCTCGTGACGGCTGAACTCAAGGCGCAGGCGGTCATTGCCAATGATACGGTCAAAGCCGATGTTGTAGTCCGTGTGCCTGATGTCGCTGTTCTCGAAGGTGCGCTTTTCACCGTAGGTGTTTTTATACTGAAAGTCCCTGCGGCGCTCGTGCGCGACACCGACCTTGATGCTGTTCTTCCCATCGCCGCCGCTGACGTTCACCCCTGCGCGCTTTTCGCCCCACGAGCCGAGCTGCAGATTGATGGAGCCGGAGGGCTTCCCCGTTGTTGGACGCTTTGTGATGATGTTGATAACGCCCGAGACGGCGCGCTCACCGTAGAGCGAGGAGTTCGGTCCGCGTACGATCTCGATGCGCTCCACGTCGCCGATGGCGATCTGATCGATATTGATGGCGTTGTCATCACCACTGACCATGAGATGATCCCAGTTGACCTTCTTGCCGTCGACCATGACGAGGACGCGCGAGTCGCCGTTGATGATCGGGTAGGCGGCAAATCCCTTCTGCACGACGTTGATGTTCGCGCCCTTTAGTGCATCGGAGATACTCTTGTAGTTGCCGCGCTCGATCTGCTGTCTTGAGATCAGCGTGACATCTGCCGGCACGTCGCTGATGGCGGTCTCGCTGCGGCCCGCGGTGACGACGATGGCCTCGGTCTGGTAGGCCTGCGTACCTCCCTCTGCCGCCTCCTCGGCGTGGACGGGAGCAGAATAGCTCATGCCAACGGTGAGCGCACCCGCCACGAGTCCGCTGAGTACTGATTTTCTCATCTTTTCATCCTTTCTGATTCATCCCTGAGGGCGTCCAGCCCTGCCTCTATATCTTCAAGCGCGGTGATGCAGCGCCCGTTTCCATTGTTGACATCGGAAAAATTGACAATGACGATGCGGTTCTCGCGCACCGCCTTCATGTGATGGAGGTTCGGATCGGCACGCAGCTCCTCACGCGCCTCCTCTGGAGGAACGTTCCTCGGATTGACATAAATGATCACATCGGGGGCAAAGCCCAGGACGCGCTCGGGGCCGACGGCGCGCATCTGACGGTCGACGATGTTGTCGGCGCCTGCCTTGCGTGCGATGTCATCAATGATGTAGGCAGGACCATACATGCTGTAGAGACTGTTGCCGTGTGCCTGCAAAATCATGGCGGTATATCGCCGCCCGCGTGCCTGCGTCCGCATCTCTACGGCAGCGACACGCTCCTTTAGACCATTCGTATATGCCACCGCACGATCCTCCACGCCGAAGATATGTCCCATATCTTCGATGAACGGATAGACCGTCTCCTCCAGCGTCGGATGTCCCCTGCGCACCGTGGCGGGGACGATGTACGCGCCGACGCCACGGTCGATATAGGCGTACACGTCGCCCAGCGCCTCCGGGGTGAAGTGGTGCGACCACCCGATGAGGAGGTCGGGGCGGAGCGCTACGACCTCCTCGCGGCTCGGTACATAGGGCGCTGCGAGAATCGGCAGCGCCGCATACGCCTCTGCGTAGGCGGGCGGCTCCGTACCATAGGGCGCGACGGTGCCGATGATGCGATCCTGCAGTCCGAGGTCGATGAGCAGCTCTGTCGCACCGGGATAGGAGATGAGTACGCGCTCCGGCGGATGGGGGAGGATGAACGTCGTCGTTCGCCCATCGCTGTCCGCCGTGGTGCAGGAAATACCGTCTGCGGCGGATATCTCCCGCGCACCTGTGCCGCGTCCATCGGTCGCTGCGAGTGAGAGAACGAGGACGCTGCAGGCAATCAGGGGGAGGAGACGCAGCATACGGGAGAGGCGGCGGAGCGTTCGGCCCCCTTTTTGCATCCCTCTCATAGCGTCTGCTCCGTGCGGTAGTCGACGAGCGGCAGCCCCGCCGCATCATAGCCGATGTTTGCGCGCACGCTGTAGATGTGCGCGAGCATTTCCTCGGTGATGATGTCTCGCGGCACTCCAATGCGCTTAATCCGCCCTGCCTTC
>JABZYJ010000253.1 GCA_015265235.1 Selenomonas sp.
GCATGAGCTCACGGCGACGCTCGCCGACGTCATCCGCGCGGCGGCCTTTGCCCTGCGCCCTGGCGGCAGACTGGCGATGGTACACCTCCCCGAGCGGCTCGGCGAGATCATCCCCGCGCTCCATGCGGCGGGGCTTGCTATGAAGCGTCTGCGCATGGTACAGCCGCGCGCCGACCGTCCGCCGAACCTCCTCCTCATGGAGGCGGTGCGCGGCGCATCGCCCGCAGGACTGCGCCACGAGCCGGCCCTCATCGTCCGCGACGCAGAGGGGCACTACACGGACGAGATTCGCGCCATCTACGGGCAGGAGATGTCACGCATGGAGTACATTGACTTTGATGGTTATGAACAGAATGATCGCATGTATGGCGGGCTTTCCGGAGCAAAAATTGGAATCTGCTATCATGGTGCAAACTATATCCTGAAATATCCGCAGAACCTCAAAGAACGTCACTTTAACAACGTTGCGATGAGCTATTCGACATCGCCGATTTCTGAGTATTTGGGGTCGCACATCTACGAGCTTTTTGATCTTCCTGTACATGAAACTTTACTCGGAATGCGTCGAGGAAAAACTGTCGTTGCGTGTCGGGATTTTCTTGGTCAGGGGGATCGTCTCTTTGAGTTTCGCGAAATAAAAACAACATTTGAATCGCCGGGAGGAGAAATCAGCGGCAGTGAGACGAGTGGGAGCGGTGTCGAGCTGTGTGACATCCTGCGGGTCATTGATGAGCATCCTCTGCTTCGCAGACTATCGGGCGTCAAAGAGCGCTTCTGGCAGATGTTTGTCGTCGATGCTTACATCGGAAACATGGATCGCAACAATGGAAACTGGGGTGTGATCTCCCGCTATGACGGACAGATCGAATTAGCGCCTGTCTACGATAATGGTGCCTGTCTGAACAACAAATGGGATGAAGCACGGATTCAGCCGATTTTGGACGATGCGTCAAAAATGCGTGCGCAGGCATATCGTGGTGTCGTGAACATCTTTGAACAGAACGGGAAAAGAATCAATCCATTCCAATATATTGCCGAGATGCGCAACGAGGACTGTGCGCGTGCTGTTGCGCTGCTCGTGCCGAAGATGCAGATGCACGATGCAGAGATCCATGCATTGATCGACGAGGTGCCGGTACTTACGTCTGTGCAGAGAAATTTCCTGCATCGTATTCTCTCGCTGCGCCTGCATGAATCACTCGTTCCTGTATATGAACAGATCACGAAGGGGGAAGATGGGCATGTACATTGATCAAACGATTTCTTTGCCGGAACATCTGCCCCGCTATCTGCTTCGTGATGTAGAAGTCTTGCAGGAATATTATGACAGTGGAAATGATGCCTACTTTTATCCCTATCTTGATGCGTTTGAGGCGGGGGTACATCAGTGCTATGCAGATCGACAGATCACAGAGGAGGAGGCGTATCGACTCTTGCGTCGCTACGGTATCGGATAAATAGTATTACAATAAAGAAAAAATCTCCGCTGTGGCTGTTGGCCAAAGCGGAGATTTTTTCTGTTATTTCTTCCCCTCTACCTTTGCCATAAACTTCTGGACGGCAACGGCAAAGCGCGTGTGCGTTCCTGCGCCGATCTCCTCGCGTGCATCGTACGCCGTGACCTTCAGCGTGACGGCACGTCCATCTACTGCTGTCACCTCGGCGACAGCGCGCACGTCAAGCCCCACGGGGGTCGCTGCCTTGTGCTGGATTGCGATCTCGGTGCCGACCGTCGTCCACCCCTCGGGGCATCCCGCCGCACACAGCTCCGCCGCCGCACGCTCCATCAGCGCCGCCATTGCGGGTGTTGCATAGACCGCGAGCGAGCCGCTTCCGACCGTCGCCGCTGTATTCTCCTCTGTGACCGCACCGTGTACCTCATGTGTTGCACCAACGTGAACTTTTTCGTTGAACTCCATAGAGAACCTCTCTTTCTGAGACCATTTTTTTTATTATAACCATCTGCGCTGTCGTTGTCGATAGGTAAAGGAAGCACTGATAAATTCAGCACCGCCATCTTAGCGCATCTTTTTTGCCCACTTTTTGTCGGCAAATCCTCCACA
>JABZYJ010000254.1 GCA_015265235.1 Selenomonas sp.
GACCAGTTGCGGTGCTCCGCCTCGGTGTAGGCATCGGTGCGCTCGCGCATGTGCCCAACGCTCTCGAGCCCGAGTTTCTGTGCCTCCTCGCTCTCGCCGTGGTGCTTGCCGATGAGCGCGACGAGGCACTCGGCGAGCCCGCAGAAGCCGATGGAGAACGAGGCGTGCTTCAGCACCTCCTTGATGGAGTCGACGGGGCTCGCCTTTTCGCTGTCGAGCCAGACGCCCTGCCCCATGAGGAACGGATAGTTGTAGATGTGCTTTTCCTCGATGATCTTCAGGCGATCGAGTAGGTAGTCATGGCAGAGGTCGATGTAGTAGTCGTAGAGCTCCCAGAATTTATCCAGATCGCCCTTCGCCTCGAGCGCGAGTTTCGGCAGGTTGATCGTCGTAAAGGAGAAGTTGCCGCGGCTGCCCGACTGCTCGGGGCCGTTGACGTTGCTCATGACGCGCGTGCGGCAGCCCATCGTCGCGACGCAGCTGTTGTAGTCGCCCGGCTTGTAGTACTGGAGGTTGTACGGTGCGTCGAGGTTGACGTAGTTCGGGAACAGGCGGCGCGCACTGACGCGGCAGGACTCGATAAAGAGGTCGTAGTTCGGATCCTCGGGGTTGTAGTTGACCCCCGCCTTGAGCTGGAAGACGGAGATCGGGAAGATCGCCGTCTCGCCGTTGCCGAGCCCCTGCCAGATCGCGCTGAGCACCTCGCGGATGACGAGGCGCCCCTCGGGCGACGTGTCCATGCCATAGTTGATGGAGCTGAACGGCACCTGTGCGCCTGCGCGCGAGTGGAGGGTGTTGAAATTGTGGATGAGTGCCTCCATCGCCTGATGCGTCTCCTCCTCGACGCTCTCACAGGCGAGCTGATAGATCGTCCGCACATCCGCCTCGAGTTCCTGCTCTGCCGGCGTGTCAAACGCCGCACTGTAGACGGTGCGAAGCGCACGCATGAGCTCGGCGCGTGCCTGCTCTGCACGCACATCGTCCTGCTTTTCCGCATAGACGCACACGGCAAAGTCGAGCTCTGCGCGCAGGGCCTTCTTGAACGCCTCATGCGTGAAGTAGCCGCGTCCAATGTGGTAGAGCAGCGCCTTCCACGCCTCCTCGACGATCGCCTTGCGGAAGGATTTTTTCACGCCATCCGCCATGGCATAGTCAAAGGCGTTGATGCTCTGCCCGCCGAACATGTCGTTCTGGTTCGACTGGATCGCGATGCACGCGAGGCTCGCGTAGGCGCGGATGGAGTTCGGCTCGCGCAGGAAGCCATGCCCCGTCGAGAAGCCGCCGCGAAAGAGCTTGAGGAGGTCGATCTGGCAGCAGTTGAACGTGATGAGCGAGAAGTCCTTGTCGTGGATGTGGATGAAGTTCTCGCGGTCAGCCGTCGCATAGCGCTCCTCGAGGACGTAGTTGTCGACGAAGTGCTTCGCGCCCTCCGCGCCGAGTTTCAGCATGATGCCCATCGACGCGTCCGTGTTGATGTTCGCGTTGTCGCGCTTGAGGTCGGAGTCCACCGCATCGGCAAAGAAGATGTCGCGGTAACTCTCCATGAGGTGCTTCTGCGCGAGACGCCGCTGGGCGTGGCGCTGGCGGTAGGTGATGTAGCGGCGCGCGATGTCGTAGTGTCCGTGCGCGAGCAGCTGCTTTTCGACGAGGTCTTGGATCTCCTCGACGCTGATCTCCGTACGGTCGCCGAACGCCTCCTCGACGCTCTTCGTCACCGTGTCGATCTCGAGTGCCGTCATCGGGTGGACGTACTCCTTGCTCGCCGATGTAATGGCATTGAGGATCTTCGACCGGTCATAGGGCACGGCATGACCCGCACGTTTTGTCACCGTCGTCACTGTCATAGATTTTGCTCCTTTATACTATATCTTGTGGTCTGTGTTTTCCGGTACGGAAGATATTGTAACAGAGGAGAGGGATGTTGGCAAGGAGATTTTTCTATTTAGGAAACACTGATAAAATGAGGTCTGCCAGATTGGCGTAGATTTTTTCGTCCGAACGAGGCGGAAAACCGGACGCAG
>JABZYJ010000255.1 GCA_015265235.1 Selenomonas sp.
GGTGGAGCGTGAGACGACGGGGTTTCACGTGGAGAAAGATACGGGTGTGCAGAGATTCGCTCGTCTTGCATAGCGATTTCATCACACAATCGAAAGGGGATATACATGAACATCATCTATCATGAGCAGGGCAAGGTCTTTCATCTCTTCAATGATTCGATCAGCTATATCTTCATGGTGCTTCCGCATGGCGGGTTAGGGAGTCTCTACTTCGGTGCGGCACTCCGCGACCGCGAGGGCTTCGAGCATCTCTTTGAGCGTGCGCATCGCGGGATGACGGCGTGTGTCTTTGCGGACAGCCGCGACTACTCGCTCGATGCGATCCGACAGGAGCTGCCGACCTACGGCTCGTCAGATTTTCGCCGTCCTGCGCTGAATGTGCTGCAGGAGAACGGCAGCCGCATTCTCGATCTGCAGTTCAAGGACTGGCGCGTGGAGGACGGCAAGCCAAAGCTCGCGGGGCTGCCCGCCACCTACGTGGAGTCGCCAAGCGAGGCGAAGACGCTCATCATCACGCTGGAGGATGTGCCGACGGGGCTGTGCGTGGAGCTCCTCTACACGATCTTTGCCGAGGGAAATGCGATCGCGCGCAGTATGCGCTGCCACAATGCGGGGATGGAGATGCTGCACCTGCAGAAGGTGATGAGTCTCTCGATTGACCTGCCCGATACGGACTACGAGTGGCTGGAGCTGACGGGGGCGTGGGCACGTGAGCGTCACGTGGAGCGACGTGCGCTCGCCACGGGCATCACGGCGATCGGCAGCCGCCGCGGACACTCCTCGGGACAGTACAATCCCTTCGTCGCCCTCGTGCGCCCCGAGACGACGGAGATGCAGGGCGAGGTGCTCGCCGTGAGCCTTGTCTACAGCGGCAACTTCGAGATGCTTGCCGAGGTGGACAACCACGGCGTGACGCGTCTGCAGGCGGGCATCCACAGCACGGATTTTGACTGGACGCTCGCCACGGGCGAGACATTCCAGACGCCGGAGGCGGTGCTCGTCTGGTCGGACGAGGGGCTGAACGGCATGAGCCGCACGTATCACCGTCTCTATCAGCGGCGGCTGGCACGCGGTACATGGCGCGACAAGGTGCGCCCCATCCTCATCAACAACTGGGAGGCGACCTACTTCGACTTTACGGAGGAAAAGCTGCTCGCCATCGCGGATGTGGCGGCGCAGTGCGGCGTGGAGCTTTTCGTGCTCGATGACGGCTGGTTCGGTGCGCGCACGTCGGATCATGCGGGGCTCGGTGACTGGACGGTCAACCCCGACCGTCTGCCGAACGGGATTGACGGGCTCGCGGAGAAGATTGAGGCGCGCGGCATGAAGTTCGGCATTTGGGTCGAGCTCGAGATGGTCAACGAGGACTCCGATCTCTACCGTGCACATCCCGACTGGGTGCTCTCCGTCCCGGGGCGGAGAAAATCACTCGGACGCTCGCAGTGCGTGCTTGATTTCTCCCGGCAGGATGTCGTCGATAATATCTATGAGCAGATGGCGGCGATTCTCGCGAGCGGCAAGGTCTCCTACGTGAAATGGGATATGAACCGCAGCATTACGGAGTGCTGGTCACACGCGCTGCCTGCCGCACGGCAGGGTGAGGTGTTTCACCGCTATATCCTTGGACTGTACGATCTCTATGAGCGGCTGACGACGGCGTTCCCGCACGTACTCTTCGAGTCCTGTGCGTCGGGCGGCAACCGCTTCGACCCCGGGATGCTCTACTACGCGCCGCAGGCATGGACGAGCGATAACTCGGATGCCGTCGAGCGGCAGAAGATCCAGTACGGCACGTCGATGTGCTACCCGCTGAGCAGCATGGGCAGTCACGTCTCGGTCGTGCCGAACCATCAGGTGAACCGCGTGACGCCGCTGCACACGCGCGCGAACACGGCATACTTCGGTACATTCGGCTACGAGCTTGACCTAGGAAAGCTCAGTGCAGAGGAG
>JABZYJ010000256.1 GCA_015265235.1 Selenomonas sp.
CACCAAAGACGACATAATCAATGCCCTCATGCCGGAGCACATACAGCATCGCAGCTTCATTCGGAAGAAAGCCCATATCACGGGCTATTTTTTGAAACGCCGCGACATACGCGCCGCTCCCCGAAACCCTATGCTCCGCTTCCTGCGGCTGCATAAGAAGCAGGCCCTGCAGAAAGACACTCCGCGCATAGATCTCCTTCCCATGTTTCTTCGCCAGTACAAAAAATCCACAGGCATCCAAGCGCTGGTCAAGTGCATTATATGGAATCTGTATCGCGTCAATGCGTGAATCCTCGGCAGCGCGCAGGGCATCCTCGGGACGATAGACACTCACGCCAATTTTCTCTGCCCATCCGCACGCCTTTACTTCCGTCAAGCCCTCCATGACTGCCGTATTGCCAATATCTTCCGCACGATGCAGCATATAGCAGGCAATATGATCTGTGCCGAGGCGGCGAAGTGATTCCTGCATTTCATGCAGCACAGTATCCGCAGTCTTCACATGCGGACGCAGTTTCGAGATGATACGTACGCCCCGTGAGGCGAGCCGATAACGGCCGAGGATATCTTCTGCCGTCCCATAGGCACTTGCCGTGTCGAACGCATCAATACCGGCATCACGTGCGGCATCCAGCACGGCAAACACCTCTGCATCTGTCGGCTGACGTCCGAGTGCATTATGAACGCCATACCTCATGCCAAACTGTACGGTGCCGAGACAAAATTTTGCCGCCATCTGCTCTCCCTCACTTCATGCAGCCGATCAACAAAAAGAAATGCTCAGCCGCTCGTCAATACATCCCGCAGAGCAGATACAACCATCTCCTGATCCTCATCCGCCATGCGCGGATAGAGCGGCAGCGTCAGTGCGTCGTGGTAGTATGCCATCGCCACGGGGAAGTCTCCTGCACGGAAGCCGCGCGCCTCATAGTACGGCTGTGTATGCACGGGGATATAGTGCAGATTCAGCGCAACGCCCCTGTCCCGCATTTCCGCATATATCTGTGCCTTTGTCTTGTGCACGCGGTCAAAATCAATCCGCACCACATAGAGATGCCATGACGACAATGCGTCCGGCAGTACCGTCGGCACCTTCAGCGGAAGTTTCGCCAGCTCCCGATCATACCGTGCTGCGAGTGCTCTGCGCCGCGCGACAAATTCATCCAAGCGATCCATCTGGCTGCATCCAAGTGCCGCCTGCATGTCCGTCATGCGATAGTTAAATCCGAGTGCAATCTGTTGATAGTACCAAGGTCCATCACTTTCATGTGTCATATATTTCGGATCACGCGTAATCCCATGACTGCGATAGAGGCGCAGTTTTTCATAGAGCGCAGTATCATTCGTCAGAACCATGCCGCCTTCCCCCGTCGTAACAATCTTAACGGGATGAAAGCTGAACACCGTCATATCAGAAAAAGCGCAACTCCCGACCTTCGTGCCGAGATAATCCGCCCCCACTGCATGAGACGCATCTTCCGTGATAGCAAAGCCATATTCATCGGCGAGAGCACGAATACGGCGCATATCACAGGACTGTCCAGCAAGATGAACCGGAATGACCATCTTTGGAAGTTTCCCCTCAGCCTTTGCCGTGCGGAGTTTTTCCTCCAATAGGTCTGCATTCATGTTGTAGGTTTTCGCATCAATATCGACAAAGTCAACATCGCTTCCGCAGTATAATGCACAGTTTGCTGAGGCAACAAAGGTGATGGGGGTCGTCCACAGGACATCGCCCTTTCCCAGCCCTGCAGCAAGACACGCGATATGGAGTGCGGCCGTCGCATTGCAGACAGCGACAGCATACTTCGCACCGCAGTAATCTGCCACGCGGCGTTCAAACCGCTCAATCGCAGGCCCCTGTGTCAGAAAATCCGAGCGCAGTACCGACTCGACCGCCTGAATATCCGCCTCATTGATGTCCTGCCGTCCATAGTATATCATGGGT
>JABZYJ010000257.1 GCA_015265235.1 Selenomonas sp.
ACTTTCCGAGTCTGTCGGCGGCAGCAAAGCGTTTTGTTCCGTATGACGGGATGGACGCGGAGAAGACCATGGAGCAGATGGTACGCATGATCTTCCGCTATATGAATCAGCAAAAGCGGGAGCGTCTTGATACGTGGGATGGCATTCAGATGCTGCAGATGCGTCGGCACGCCGATCAGCTCCTCATGGATAAACGTAGAATCGAGGAAAACCGAAAACAGACCTCTAAGGAAAAAGATGAATACTGGGATGAGTTTGTCAAGGCACAGACACAGGTAGAGACTCTGACGGAACAGAATGAGCGGCTGCAAAACGAAATTGCAATTTTGCGGGCACGAGTGGATTCGATGGGTGAGCGTCCACTGCTCTATTATGGCAATGAGGAGGACTATTATCAGGGGGAGATTCTTGAGTTCGTGCGATCTGCATTGGCTGAAAAATTAGATCGTCTGCCCAAGGAAAAGGACAATCCGCTCCGCAGTGCCGATGTGTTGCAGGACATATTGAGTGCCAACGAATGTGAGGAGATGCAGGCGCAGCGGCAGGCTGAACTAAAGCGTGCGCTGAAGGGGTATCGTACGCTCACACCAGATATTCGGCGGACGCTGATCGATATAGGATTTAAGATTACATCCGACGGGAAACATCACAAACTGACTTATTATGACAATGACCGCTATACCGTAACAATGGCGAAGAGCGGCAGCGATTGGCGCGGCGGTGACAATCTTTTCTCGGAGATCAAGAAAAGAATCTACTGAGCCGTGGGGCGGCACATACGGAGGAGCGGAGCGCAACCTCCCAACATTCGCATCATTGTGTTATAATATCTGAGAGTTGGACATGAGGGAAAAGAGGCAATCCGATGGCGCGATTGGAAGATCTTACCGTAGGTGCACGGGTCACAGGGATCGTGGGCGATGCTCCCGTGACCGTCGTCGCAGTGAACTGGTTCGGAGATATGGGGCTTGAGGTCACGGTGAAGGACGACCGCGGGCAGCTCTCCGGACAGATACTCTATCGGGAGGATGAGGCACGGCTTGCGGTGAGCGATGCGCACCTGCCGTGGTCGTTTGATGCGGATGCGGATGACATGCGCCTTGCCTCGGAGGCATACCGCATCCACATCGCCCACCTCTTCGACCCCTATCTTGCCGTGCACACCTCTGCCATCGAGCCACTGCCGCATCAGATCTCGGCCGTCTATCAGGAGATGCTGCCGCGTCTGCCGCTCCGCTACATCCTCGCAGACGACCCCGGCGCGGGCAAGACCATCATGACAGGACTGTTTCTCAAGGAACTGCTCATCCGCGGTGACCTGAAACGCTGTATGATCGTCTCGCCGGGCAGCCTCGCCGAACAGTGGCAGGACGAGCTCTATCGCAAATTCAACCTGCATTTCGAGATCCTGACGAACGATCGCATCGAGTCTGCTGTGACGGGCAACGTGTTTGCGGAGACGAACTTCTGCATCGTCCGCCTCGACAAGCTCGCACGGAATGAAGCGATTCAGGAAAAACTGCGCGTCACCGACTGGGATCTCATCGTCTGTGATGAGGCACACAAAATGTCGGCGACCGTCTGGGGCGGTGAGGTCAAATACACCAAGCGTTTTCAGCTGGGGCGCCTGCTCTCAGAGCTCACGCGGCATTTCCTCCTCCTCACGGCAACGCCGCACAATGGGAAAGAGGAGGATTTTCAGCTCTTTATGTCCCTCATTGACCCCGACCGATTCGAGGGCGCCCAGCGCAGCGGCGCACAGGCCGTCGATGTATCCGATGTCATGCGCCGCCTCGTCAAGGAGGATCTATTGAAATTCGACGGGACACCGCTCTTCCCCGAGCGTAGAGCGTACACCGTCAACTATGACCTCTCTCCGCTGGAGGCAAAACTCTACACAGCGGTCACCTCCTATGTGCAGGAAGAGTTCAACCGCGCCGATCAGCTC
>JABZYJ010000258.1 GCA_015265235.1 Selenomonas sp.
TCTCACCGCCGTCGAGCAGGGCGCGCATGACGGGCGGCACGAGTTTCTGCGCCGACAGCAGGAAGAAATTCGAACGTCCCTGCTGCTCTGCCGCGAGCACCGCTGCCGCCTCGGTCGGCGCGGTCGTCTCAAAGCCGACGGCGAGGAAGATCACCTTTTTCTCCGGATGCTCCGCCGCAATCGGGAGTGCATCGAGCGGTGAGTAGACGATGCGCACATCCGCCCCCTCCGCCTGTGCGGCGGCAAGGCTCGACGATGTCCCCGGGACTTTCAGCATATCGCCGAACGTCGTGATGATGACATCCTCCATCCCCGCATAGGCAATCGCCGCGTCGATGTAGCTGTCGGGCGTCACGCAGACGGGGCAGCCCGGCCCTGAGACCAGCTCGACCTCGGGCGGAAGGATCTGGCGCAGCCCCGCACGAAAGATCGCAACGGTATGTGTCCCGCAGACCTCCATGATGCGGATATGCCGCCCCGCGAGCAGGTCATGCATCTCATTGAGGATCGCCCGGCTCTCTGCCTGCATCTCCTGTGCGCGGGTCATGCCATGTGCTCCATGCGCGGCGTGTCAATGTGCATCACCGTGCGCGGCGCGCCGTTCATCTCCGCGCGCAGAGCCTCAATGCGCTCCATCTCCGCGGGGTCGACGATCTGCATCGCAAAGCCCGCATGAACGAGCACGAAGTCTCCCACCTTTGCCTCGGGCAGGAGCATGAGGCTCGCCGCACGGCGTACCCCCTGCACCTCCACCGAGGCAAGCTGATCCTCTATGGCAACGACTTTCGCCGGAACTGCTAAACACATATTGTTTCCTTCCCTATATGATGAAAATTTTATCTACAAGGACATCGCATCTAAAACGTCCAAGGCGCCCCCTCCGTCACGCTAGCGCGTGCCACCTCCCCCGCTGCGGCAGGGGAGGCTTTTGGTTTACGGCATGCAGCTGCCCCCGTCCGAGGCGGGGGAGCGGTCAACCTCTTCCAATCACACTTCGCCTTTCGGCTTGGTTCTTGGGAGGTTTTCCCATACGACCTGTTACCCGCTCAGCTGCGCCCTTCGGACTTGCTTCTCGGACAGGTCAGTAAGTGCCGAGCAACGCGAGGCGATAGGGGCGCTCGTTGCTCATACGCATTTCTCACGATAAAAACCGATATCGTCCAAGGCGCCCCCTCCGTCACGCTGCGCGTGCTGCGAGCCCCTAGGAGCACCTCATCCGTGCGAGCGCTACAGCCGCCTGCCCGTAAGCGATACCGCCGTCGTTCGGCGGAATGCGGTGCGGCAGGAGCACATGATCGTCGCCGATGCGCGGCAGAAGCTCCTCGAGGAGCAGCGCATTCTGGAACACGCCGCCCGCGAGGGCGACCGTGCGCAGCCCCGTCCGCACCGAAAGGATGCCAAGCACCTCGGCAACCGCCGCCGCCATCGTCACGTGAAAGTCCAGCGCGCGTCCCGCACGCTCCTCCGCCGTCAGCTCCTCCGCCCCATCTGCGAGCGCATAGAGCGCGGGCAGAACGTCCACCGTCAGCTGCGCGCCCTCCGCCACGGTGTACGGCAGGACGCATCCTGCCCGCCGCGCCGTGCGCGCGAGACGCTCCAGCTCGATCGGCGCCTGCCCCTCGTAGGCACTGCGATACGCGACGCCGAGCAGCGCCGCCGCCGCATCGAAGAGCCGCCCCGCACTCGACGTGAGCGGTGCGGAGAGCCCCGCCGCCGTCGCCTGCATCAGGAGCTCCCAGCCCGTCGGCAGCTGCGCCGCAAAGTGCGGAAACCGCGCCGCAAAGCCCGCGCCGTCGCGCCGATAGAGCACCCAGAGGGCGAGCCGCCACGGCTCCTCCGCCGCGCGGTCGCCACCCGGGAGCGGCACAGGGGCAAAATGCGCGAGACGCTCATAGCCCGCGAGATCGGCCGCGAGGAACTCCCCGCCCCACGCCGTCCCATCGTCG
>JABZYJ010000259.1 GCA_015265235.1 Selenomonas sp.
GCAAGGAGGCGTATGCTGTCATCAAGGCAACGTCCGTCATGGTCGGTGTCGATCATCACCACAAGTGCTAAACTGCCTCGTGCAGTACAAAATCCCCGCACATCGGAACGCCCGGTGTGCGGGGATTTTTCATAGACTCAACGACACTCAAACAGTTCGATATACTTCTTGACCACCGTCTTCACATAATCTACCTGTCGCAGCGACAGGGTAGAGTAATGAGGCTTCTCACGTGTGAGCAACTGTGTCGTCTGTGCCACAACAGCACTTGAAATCTCCGTGTTGACGTTGATCTTGGCTATGCCGCGTGCAATACAGGCACGCAAATCCTCCTCTGGTGTACCCGATCCACCATGCAGGACGAGCGGAACATCCACCGCACGATGGATCTCCTCCAAGATATCCGTACGGATGTAAGGCTTCCCCTTGTAGAGGCCATGTACCGTCCCGATGGAGACAGCGAGCGCATCCACCTCCGTTGCTGCGATGAAGTCACGCGCCGCCTCTGGATCGGTGTACTGCTCCACATCCTCCGCGCGCCCTTCGTGCGAGTCCACGCCGACCCCGAGACTGCCGAGCTCCGCCTCCACCGACACACCGCACGCATGTGCCGCACGGCAGACCGCACGCGTGTTGGCGACGTTCTCCGCAAAGGGAAGCGCGGAGCCGTCGTACATGACCGAGCCAAACCCCGCCTTGATCGCGCGGCAGATGACATCGATCTCGCTGCAGTGATCGAGGTGCAGGCAGACGGGCACATCCGCTTCGCGCGCAAGCGACGCCGCGATGGCGTGCGCGGTCTCGAGTGACATGTTCGCCAGATACGCCGCACCAAAGGCCGCGATAACGGGTGCCCCCATCTCCTCACCCGCCGCGATGCAACCGCGGAACGTCTCATAGCTGTAGCAGTTGAAGGAGCCGACAGCATAGTGCTTTTCATACGCGGGTGCAAGGATTTTCTTGAGATTTACCAGCATTCCAATACGGCTCCTTTCATCTGTACAATATTCCCAAAATCACTTTTCAGCAGAAGCAACTTGTACAGGAACCGTCTGCATGAACTCTGCGAATTTTTCTTTCCACCACTTTGCTCGCGCCGTTGTGCCGTGTCCGACCGTCTCTTCACTTTCCGGGATGAGATAGAGGGACGCATGCTGAATACGCGGAAGCTCGCGCTCCATCACGCCGAGAGCGGGCGGATTCCGCTCATCGTCTGCGGAGTTGATCGCAAGAACGTATGCGCGGATATTTTCGAGGTGTTTCGGATTGTAGTCCTTGGACGACTCCCACTGGTACAGGAAGTCATTCGTATCCATGCTAAACGGAGCGTTCAGCCGCTTTTCGATAACGGCATTGGCCGCATCGCTTGTCGGCGCGAGCTTTTGCAGTGCCTGACTTCCGCCGTTCGTTGCAAGACCGTAGAACACGGAGGTAAACTGCGTAATCGCAGGCTGCTCCGTATAGTTCCCATCCTGCCATGCGGGATCTCTGCGGATGCTCTCACTGATGAATTTGCGCATCATCCAGTTGCGCCCCGACATCTCTATCGGCATGGATGCCATCGGAACGAGAGCATCCATGAATTCCGGATAACGAATCCCCCAGAGCCATGTCTGCATGCCGCCCATCGAGTTGCCGATGATGACACGCAAATGCTTGACGCCAAGCCCCTCCGTAACCAGGCGATACTGCGCAGACACCATATCGTCATAATTGTACTGCGGAAAGCTTGCCCGCAGGCCATCGGACGGTTTGCTCGACGCACCTGTCCCGATCGCATCCGGCAGAATGATGTAGTAGTTGCGGGCATCCAGCGGCTGTCCGTCAAGGAACAATTCCCCGCCGAAATCCTTGCCCAGCATCTTTGCGCCAGAGCCGGTCGTCCCATGCAGGATCAGCACCGCCTCATTCTCTGGACTGCCGAGCGTCGTATAGCCA
>JABZYJ010000025.1 GCA_015265235.1 Selenomonas sp.
CATGTGTACATGATCCGGCATAAGGTGACCTTCCAGCATCTCCACACCTTTATATGCACATAGCTGCCTCAGGATATCTCGAATACTCTCCTTGTATTGCCCATATATGATTTTCCGCCGATATTTCGGGGTGAACACGATATGGTACTTGCAGAGCCACTTTGTGTGGGATAAACTGTTTGCTTTCTGTGCCATTAAGCATCTTTCCCTTCTTTTTCTACTGGCTTGAACATCCTTAGTATAAGCGGGAAAGATGCTTTTTGTATAACTTTTTATCTTCCACCCGCATAGCGGGTGGGTTTTTGTTTCGTTCGCTACGCTCTCTCAACTGGGTCGCGACCCATACGTAAAAACACGACTGCCGTGCAACGACGACAATCGTGTTTTTCTATGTCAGATCCCAAGTGCCGCGACCCATGAGTTGATCGCCATCGGGGTCTCGCCCATCTCAAAGCGCCGCCCCTCCTTGACGAGTGCTCCCTTCGCCGAGGGGCGCAGATGCGTCACAGTCTGTCCGAGGGAGCTGCCGCCCGAGGTAGCAAACGGCACGATCGTCTTCCCCGTAAGATCGTAACTTTCAAGGAAGGTGTTGATGATGTGCGGCGCGGCGAACCACCAGAGCGGAAACCCGACAAAGACGGTCTCATACGGTGCAAGGTTGGGAAGTTCCCCCTCGATCTGGGGGCGGCAGGCCGGGTCATGCATCTCGACATTGACGCGGCTCGTCTTATCGTCCCAGTCGAGGTCGTCCTCGGTATAGGGGATGACCGGGCGAATCTCGTAGAGATCTGCGCCGATGACGTCGGCGATCTTATGGGCAACCGTTGCCGTGCGCCGCGAAGGTGATGCCGAAAAGAAGGCGATCATCCGCTTTCCGTACATATTATTTCCTTCCTTCCAAGTAATCATGGGCAAAGCCCTGCTGCTCGGGCTGAATGTCCGCCTCAAACATGCGATTCCACGGGAATGTCACAACGACGCTGTTCGTCTCCGCCATGGGCGGCAAGTTGTTCTCGATGAAGCGGTTCATCATGCGCGTGGAGCGCACAGAGACGGCATCCATCTTTGAACCAAGGCTGCCGTAGAATCCATCACCGCGCAGCCATGTGAGCTGTCGTGCAATCGTATTGCGCACATTCGCCTGATACGCCCAGTCGTCGAGGTAGCGCGTCGTGAGCAGCTGATCGACGGCGTCCGCATTCATGTGACGGACGAGCATCCCCTCACCGAGGGCATAGCCCGAACTGTTTGTCGGGGTATTCCATCCCGCATAGGCACGAATCTTGTAGAGCAGACCGCGCCGCTGCAGCTCCGCCATGAGTGCGTTGTCCGCGCCGTTGGCAAAGGCAACATCGGCAATCGAGACGGGATAGCCGCGCGCCACATAGTCCGACACGATGTCGGCAAAATACGCCGTACCCTCACGCAGCGTACCGTCATTGACGGGCATATTCGCCTCGTAGGTGCGCCCGTCGGGGTTCGTATTCACCGTGAGGACGACATCCGCCTTCTCCGGCGCGCGCACATTCATCCCACCGGCGGCGAGAATCGCATCGTTGATCGAGGTGCCGATCTTCTCATCCGAGTACGCAGGCACAGTGTCCGCGCCGCGTCCCCAGTTGTACCGAACGAAGACAAACGGCACCTCATGACGCTGTTCGTTCACGGCGCGCGTCAACATGAGGAGGGCGATCTCGTCGATGCCCGCCATGGTCTGAAACCGCGTCTTGCCGAGCTCTGCGCCTACTGCTGCGAGATGCCGGCTCTCAAGATGGGTCTGGGAGAACGGCGCATTATCATCACGGCCGAGCGCGAGGTAGTGGAACGTCCCATTCTTGCGCATGAGATTGATGAGGAACTCGTTGACCGCATAGTTCTTCTCGCGGCGTCCCATCCAGTCCGTGAGGGCTTCCTTCGGGATGAGGCGCGTGAGGAACTCATACTCCTTGCGCTCGCGGCGCGATAGCCCCTCGACCTCCTCCTTGTCACGCAGGAGGGTGTAGCGGAAGATGTCCGCCCCATAGCGGCGGTAGTACTCGGGCTCCTCATGTCCCGATGCCTCGCCCGTACGCGGCGTGCGCATGATCGATCCAAAGACGTAGAGTGGCACCTTGGGATGTGCACGGTGCAGCTCCGAAAAGCGCGACGCGCGTGCGAGGATCTGTGCACGCGATTCGTTGTGCTTGCGCGAGCCGACGAGACTGCCGTAGACCATCGCATCCGAGGAGATGACCGCTGCCTTGACTCCGGGCTGCGCGATATTCTCGTGCACCCATGTCCAGAGCTGATCGGGATGTCCCAGATCCTCACGGCTGCCGAGCAGCTCGGTCGGCGGAACGATGACCTCGTAGCCTGCCTTGGTCACGACATCCGCCGTCTGCGTACTCGAGATCGGGCGGCTGTCATGCGGGATGAAGATGATCTTCTCCGTCACGGGTTCCGCCTTTGCCGCGTCCGCCGCCTGCGGCTGGATCCATACGGCAAGCATCGCGATACAGAGCAGCTGAATCAATCGCCTCATCAATGTCCGTCTCCTTCTCCTGCACTGCTCTGCAGCGCAGCCGATTTTTCCTTCAAAATAGCACGCAGCGCATCCTTCACATCATCGGGTACATTCAAGCGCGTATCAAACATGATGCCGCCTTCCTTCACCGTCGCGCCCTCGATCTCCACCATGCTCAGCAGCGAATGCCCGCGGAACTCCGTCGTGCCGAGACGCGATGCCGCGAGGACATCGTGAAAGTCCACCGTGACATTATTCCCCTTGATGTCCACGGGGATGCGATCCGACACATCGAGTCGTCCGACCATGCGCTCGACCATCGACAGCGACAGCCGTGAAAAGAGCCATGAGACGAGTCCGTGATTGGGCAGTTTCTTCTTGTCCACATGGTAGACTGCGTAGGACTTCTCCCCCGTATGGACAAACTCCTTGATCGTTCCCGAGAGCTCGATTCGCTTGTATTTCTTATCGGTCGTGCAGACGATGTCGAGGTGCCCATCCTCATGCGAGGTGAGCTCTACGGAGCGGATTGTGCCGTCCGCGCCGAGGTTATGCGCAATCGCCTCGTTCAGCACCGCGTCGCGGACAAAGAGATGCCCGTCCGCGATCTCGCTGATCGTCTCGCGATCCCACGTATCGCGCAGCACTGTGAGCACGGGGCCGTAGTCCGCCACTGCGGCACGGACACTGCCCCAGTCGATGCGCTGTACCTGCTCCACCCACTGCGGAGGAATATCAATCGCCATTTAGTTCGCCTTCTCCGCCTCTGCTTTTTTCTCACGCAGATCCATCCAGAGATTTTGTGCACGCTCAAAGAGCTTTGCATCGGACTTGCGAATCTCCTGATCGCTCATGATGCGCGAGAGCATCTGCGTTGCCTTCTCAAAGTCGCCGATGCGGTAGTACGCCGCACCCGCGATATACATTGCCATATTGTCGCTCATGCCGTTGATCGGATAGTGCTCCGTCATGACGGACTTTTCATAGAGCTCCGCCGCACGCCGCAGACACTCCTCCTCCTTCTCGTGCTCCTCCGTGTCGCGGTAGACCCACGCCATGCCCATGCGGTAGCCCGCCTGCTTCTGCAGCGGCCAGCCCAGCTTTTCGGCGAAGAAGAGCCCGAGCTTGTAGGCGCGGATCGCATCCTCTGTCGTGCGCTCCTCCGTGTACGGGAGGTTGATCGTGCGCCCCTCGAGGAGTTCCTTTGCCTTTCCCTTGTCACGCGCACTGAGAGCCGCAGCGTCAAAATGCTTCTCGTCCGCCGCAAAACCACAGTGCTCGCACAGCCAGACACGATAGAGGTACGGGTTGACGTCCTTGTAGTGAACGCAGAAATCCTCATCCGTGCTGAGTGTGATGAGGCGTGCCTTCATCTTTGTCACGTGCGTCTTTTCCCCACAGACCGGACATGCTTTCTCCACGGTGTACGTGTACTCTGCCATGATTTCTTCCTCCCCTGAAAACAGTGATTGCTTCCTCTCTAGGATACCATAAAATGCAGAAAAAAGAAAGAAAGGGCGCGGCACGAAGACCATATCGGTCACGTGCAGCTGCCCTTTTTATTTGCTCAACAATCTACTATCCTCACCGCCGATAGCGCACACAGAGTGCCTTGAGCTTCTGCGGGTCGATCTCGAGGAGATAGTCCTTCTTGAGACACCAGCGCCAGTTGAGCCCAACGGTGCCCGGGGTGTTCATGCGTGCACGCTCGTCGAGTCCGAGGATGTCCTGCATGGGGATGATCGCTATGCGGGCGCGCGAGGCATACGCCGCCTTGATGAGGCGCTGGCAGATGGTCCGCGGACGGTCGGAGGTCGTCCCCACGAGGTTTGCGAGCGATTCGCGCAGCACCTCGTCGATGTCGCGGCTGTACCAGCCGACGGTGGTGTTGTTGTCGTGCGTCCCCGTGTAGACGATGCTGTTCTCGGGCGCGGTGAAGCCGATGCGCCCCGAGCTGTTTCCTGCGATGAGGAACTGTACGATCCGCATCCCGGGGAAGCCGCAGTCGTCACGCAGGCGTTCCACGTCGGGCGTGATGATGCCGAGATCCTCCGCGACGACGTTGAGTTTGCCGAGGTCGCTCTCGATCGCGTCGAAGAATGCCTTGCCGGGGCCCTTGAGCCACGTACCGTTAAGCGCGGTCTCCGCCTTGCCGTCCACCGACCAGTAGGACTCGAATCCGCGGAAGTGGTCGATGCGGATGATGTCCACCTGCTCGCGCAGTTTACGGAAACGGCGTTTCCACCATGCGTACTTCTCCGCCGCCATGGCGTCCCAGTTGTACTGCGGGTTCCCCCACAGCTGCCCGTTCACGGCGAAGTAGTCGGGCGGTACGCCCGCGACGGTGCGTGGCGTGCCGTCCTCGTTCAGGTCAAAGAGGTGCTGATGCGCCCAGACGTCCGCGCTGTCCTGCGCGATAAAGATCGGCATATCGCCGAGAATCTCGATTCCCTTCGCGCGTGCGTAGTCGTGCAGGCGGTTCCACTGCGTATGGAAGACGTACTGCTTGAAGTAGTCGAGCTCCATCGCATCGCGCTGCCGCTCACGGAGCGAGCGGAGTGCGTCAGGGTCACGGCGTTTGATCGCTGCATCCCACTCCGTCCACGCAGCGCCGCCGTACTCCTTCTTCGCCGCGTGAAAGAGCGCATAGTCCTCGAGCCAGTATGCTTCCTTCTCGCAGAACGCACGGTAATCCGCATCCGCCGCCCCCTGCGCACGGAAGGCACGGAATGCCTTTTCCAGAATCTCCTTCTTGAACGTGCGTACGCGATCAAAGTTGATGAAGCCCGAGTTCGCCTCGTATGGCAGGAAAAGGTCTTTCTCCTTCAGCCAGCCGCGCGCAGCCAGTGGCTCGGGGTCGATGAGCATAAAGTTCCCCGCAAAGGCGGAGATGGACTGATAGGGGGAGTAGCTGCTCCCGACAGGGCTGAGCGGGAGGATCTGCCAGACCTTTTGCCCCGCATCTGCGAGGAAATCAACGAAGCGGTACGCCTCCTTGCCGAAGTCGCCCACACCGTACTTTGAGGGCAGGGAGGTCGGATGCAGGAGGATGCCCGCCTTGCGCTCGTATCGCTGCTCCTCCTGACGCTCGCGCAGGAGGAGGCCGAAGAGCGGCGGGATGCGGACGCGCAGATGCCCGCGCTCGACCTCGTAGGTGCGCGAGGGCTTAAAGACGTCCTCGAACACACCGCAGGCAAAGTCGCTCACGTCGAGATCGACGGTCAGCGTCTCCGTCCGGCTGCGGTTAAACGCCACGACAAAGATACCGGGCTCCTTTTCCTCATTGAACACGTCGTAGCCCGAGCGGATCGTGCGCGCGTAGGCGATGACGTCGCCCGCCCCGTAGAGGGGCAGGATGTCGCCCGTGCGCAGCGCATCGTTCCCGTTGCGCACGGCAATGAAGCGCGTTACCCAGTCGCGGATCTCGAGATTGCCATGCTCCCAGTCGTAGGGACGGCGATTGAACGGATCCTTGAACCCCTGCATCCCGATCTCGTCGCCGTAGTAGACGCTCGGCACGCCGGGATAGGTCATCTGCCAGAGCGTCGCCATGATGAGGCGGCGGATACCGAGCATCGCCTGATCGAGCGTCATGCGCACGCGCGACTGCTCGATCGCGGGCATGCCCTCGTAGTATGGGACATCGCCGAGGATGGTGATGGCGCGCTGCACGTCATGACTGCTGATGAGGTTCATCATGGCGTAGAGATTTTCCTTCGGATAGTTTTCGATCTGGCTCGCCATGCGCCGCACCGTCAGCGCACCGTCTGCTGCCCCCGTCAGGAAGTCCAGCATCGTACTGCGCAGCGGGTAGTTCATCGCCGAGTCCATCTCGTTGCCCGAGAGGTACTCACGCGGCGTGCCGTAGGCGACCTTGTTCGACGCATCCTCCCAGACCTCACCGATCATGACTGCATCGGGGCTGCGCTTCTTGAGCTCGGCAAAGAAAGTCTTGGAGAAAGTCGGTGGCAGCTCGTCGATGACGTCCAGACGCCAGCCCGCGATTCCCTCGTTCATCCAGTGATGGAGGACGCTGTCCTCCCCTGTGATGATGAAGTCCATGTAGGACGGATCCGTCTCGTTGACGTTCGGCAGGGTGTCAAAATTCCACCAGCAGTCATACTCGTTCGGGAAATTGCGGAAACGATACCACGAGTAGTACGGCGATTCCTTCGACTGATATGCGCCAATCGAATCATACTGCTTCCGACGGTTGAAGTAGATGCTGTTGCTCCCCGTGTGGCTGAATACGCCGTCGAGGATGATGCGGATGCCGCGCTCCCGTGCCGCCGCGACGAGACGGCGGAAATCCTCGATATCGCCCAGCATGGGGTCGATGCGATGATAGTCACCCGTATCGTAGTGATGATTGCTCTCGGACTCAAACACGGGGTTGAAATAGATACACGAAATGCCAAGTTTTTCGAGGTAGTCGAGTTTCTCCATGACGCCGCGCAGATTTCCGCCGAAGAAGTCGTAGGCGATGATCTCCTTCGTGTCGGGATCCTTGAGATACATCGGGTCATCCGTCCAGTCCGTACGGATGACAGCGCCCTTCTTACGCACGATGGTATCCCCCGCGCGCGCAAAGCGGTCGGGGAAGATCTGATACATGACGCTGTTCTTGAACCAGTCCGGTGTATGCGCTCCGCGATTGTAGATCGTCACCTGATAGGAGGGCGGCTGCTCGCGATAGAGTGCGCCGACGCCGCCGAGCATCTCCGCGTTGTTCCCATAGAAATACGTGCCGCTCTCCATCGTGATAATGAAGTAGTACCAGAGAAGGCAGCCGTGATCCGGCAGCTCGATCCACGCCGTGTAGAACCGCTGCGCGGCATTCGCATCATGCGACACGAGCGTGACAAGCTGCTCCCCCGCCTGATCCTGCCAAAGCCGCAGGAGCACCTGCCGCACCGGCTCACCCGTGCGAAGCTGCAGGCCGAGACGCATCCGGCTCCCCGCCTCCGCCGCGCCGACGATGGAGCGGAAGTAGATGTTCTGCGAATTATGTTCTACCTGATAGGATTCCAGCATAGTGCCTCTCCTTTCCTCTTGGTTATACACAGAAACCACCGGCGAATCGTTCATTATCGTTCAAACGAATTCACCAGCGGTTTTGTGGAAAAACTCTTACAAATCAGCTAAAATCTGTTATTTCTTTTTTTGAAGGCGCTCGTAGAGCTGCTTGTACTCCCCTGCCGAACGCGTCCAACTGAAGTCGCTCTTCATCGCTGTATAGACGAGCTGACGCCACTCACGCAGGTTCTCGTAGACGGAAAGCGCGCGTTTCACCGCATACATCATCTCATGCGCGTTGTACTCGTAGAAGAGGAAGCCGTTGCCCTTATCGGGGTCGGAACGATCGAACTGGACGACAGTATCCTTCAGACCGCCCGTCTCACGCACGACGGGGATCGAGCCATAGCGCATGGCGATGAGCTGTCCGAGCCCACATGGCTCGAAGGTTGACGGCATGAGGAAGATGTTCGAGCCAGCATAGATACGCTGTGCCAGCTGATTCGAGAAGCGAATATTGACCGATGCCTTCGTCGGATGCCGCCACGCAAGCTCCTTGAACCACTCCTCATAGTCGTGTTCGCCCGTCCCGAGCAGGACGAACTGCATATTCTCGTGCTCAAGCATCTCGTCGATGATGCGCGTGATGAGATCGATGCCCTTGTTCGGCACAAGTCGCGTGATCATCGCCACAAGCGGGGTCCGGCGCGACTCGGCCAGCCCGAGCTCTCGCTGCAGGCGCACCTTGTTGTCGACCTTGCCCTCGGCAGCGCTCTTCACGTCATAGTTGACATAGATCTCCTTGTCCGTCTTCGGATCGTAGATCGTGTTGTTGATGCCGTTGACAATCCCGAAGAGATCCTTCTGACGCTTGCGCAGGAGTCCGTCGAGATGTTCACCGTAGTACTCGTACTGGATCTCCTCGGCGTAGGTCTTGCTGACGGTTGAGATATAGTCGGTGTAGATGAGCCCTGCCTTCATGAAATTCACAGCATCGTAGAACTCAAAGTCCCCATTGTTAAAGTACTTCCAGTCGAGCCCGAGCACATCCGACATGACATTTTTCGGGAAGATGCCCTGATACCGCAGATTGTGGATGGTAAAGAGCGTCTTGATCTTCGTATAGCGCGGATCATCCGGATGCTCCAGCTTGAGGAGGACGGGGATGAGCGCCGTGTGCCAGTCGTTGGCGTGGATGATGTCGGGCTGAAAGCCCAGCGCGGGAATGCAGTTGAGCACAGCACGGCTGAAGAAGGAGAACCGCTCCGCATCGTCGGGGTAGCCGTAATAGCCCTCGCGGTTAAAGTACTCCTCATTGTCCACGAAGTAGTAGGTCACGCCTTCATACTCGTAGGAGTCGATGCCGACAAATTTCTCACGCCATGCGACATAGAGTGTGCCGTCATAGATATGCTTCATCTTGCTGCGGATCTCCGGGTCGATCGCCCCGTACTTCGGCAGGATGACGCGGCAGTCCACGCCCGCCTTGACGAGGGCGGCAGGGAGCGATCCTGCCACGTCAGCGAGCCCGCCGGTTTTTACAAAGGGTACTGCTTCCGATGCTGCATATAGTACCTTCATCCCAATATCCTCCTTCTCATGTGGCCGGTGCCGTAATCATCCGACCGTTTCTTCTATCCCCGCCTGTGTTCGGTGCAGAGGTATGCGGGTTATACCTTGGCAGCGCGTGCCTTCTTCGGCGCGGACTCCGTATCCTGCACCGTCTTGCGCGCGGTCTTCTTGGCGGCGGTCATGCCCGTTTTCTTCTTGCCCGTTTCGGTGTCCTTCACCGCCGTTTTTACCCCGCGTGCGGATGCGGTCTTCTTCACGGTCTGCACCGCGTCCTCATTCTTTTTCGCCGTCGTACGCTTTGTCGCTGTGCGCTTCTTGGGTGCAGCCTCGGTCTCCGCCGCAGCAGTTGCCGTCTTGGCGGCAGTCGTGCGCTTTTTCGGCGCAGCAGATGAGGTCTTCGTCGTCGTGTGTCGCTTGGGTGCTGCCTTTGCCTCAGCCTCGGAGGCGTCCTTCTTGGCGGCAGCTTTTTTCGGCGCAGCCTTCTTCCCGGCCACCTTTTTCTTGTCCACCGTCTCCGTGCCGCGTCCGCCGGCACGCCGACGTTCCGCGACGACATCGGTCTTGACCGTCTCACTGATCGGCGTTCCTGCCCCGCTCTGTCCCTTCAGACGATAGAACACCGTCGCAAGCGGCGGAACAGTGATGACGATGGACTGGTCGCGCCCGTGGAACGGATAATCCTCGCTGGTGATATCACCCGCATTGACGACACCGCTCCCGCCAAACTCCTCCAGATCGGAGTTGAACACCTCGACGTAGGTCCCCTTCGTCGGCACCCCGATGCGGTAGCCGTGGCGCACCTCGGGGGTAAAGTTATGGACGCAGACGAGGAAATCGCTGCGCTCCTCGGCGCGCCGCACGAGGGCGACGACGCTGTTCTCATTGTCGTTGCAGTCGATCCACTGGAAGCCGTTCCAGTCGAAATCAACCTGCCAGAGTGCCTTGTTATCGACGTAGAATTTGTTCAGTGCCTTGGAGTATGCGAGCATCTTCGTATGCATCGGGTACTGCTCGACGAGATGCCAGTCAAGACTGTCGTCGAAGTTCCACTCGATGAACTGCCCGTACTCACCGCCCATGAAGAGCAGCTTCTTGCCGGGATGCGCCATCCAATAGCCGAAGAAGCCGCGCAGCCCCGCGAATTTCTGCCAGTAGTCACCCGGCATTTTGCTGATGAGCGAGCACTTGCCATGCACGACCTCATCATGCGAGAGCGGCAGGACGAAGTTCTCGGAGAATGCGTACATGAGCGAGAAGGTGAGTTTGTCCTGATTCCACTTGCGGTAGATTGGGTCGAGGCTCACGTAGTCGAGCATGTCGTTCATCCAGCCCATGTTCCACTTGTAGTTGAACCCCATGCCGCCCATGTAGACTGGCTTGGAGATCAGCGGCCACGAGGTGGACTCCTCAGCGATCATGAGTGCCTGCGGATGATACTTGAAGATCGTCTCGTTGAGTTTCTTCAGGAACTCCATCGCCTCGAGATTGCCCGTGTCGCCGTATTTGTTTGGCTGCCACTCGCCATCCTTGCGTCCGTAGTTGAGGTAAAGCATATTCGCGACCGCGTCGATGCGCAGGCCGTCGATGTGGAACTCCTCAAACCAGAACAGAGCGTTCGAGATGAGGAAGCTCTGCACCTCCGTGCGGCCATAGTCAAAATTGGTCGTGCCCCACTCCCAGTTCTCCGCGCGCTGCTCATTGTCGGACTCGTAGAGATTCTTTCCGTCAAAATGGCGCAGTCCCTGCTCATCCTTGCAGAAGTGCCCCGGCACCCAGTCCATGATGATGCCGATGCCATTCGCATGGGCGGTATCGACGAGGTAGCGGAAATCGTCGGGCGTGCCGTAGCGGCTCGTCACAGCGAAGTAGCCCGTCGCCTGATACCCCCATGACCCATCGTAGGGGTGCTCGCAGAGCGGCATGAACTCAATGTGGGTATAGTGCATCTCCTTGACATAGCTGATGAGTTGATCCGCCATATCGCGGTAGGAGAGATACTCACCGTCCAACGTGCGCCGCCACGAGCCCGCGTGCACCTCGTACGTGAGCATGGGACGTTCGTAGGAGGACTCGTGTGCCTTCTTTTCCTGCCACGCCGCGTCCTTCCACTCATAGTGGTTCATATCATAGGTACGGGATGCGGTCTGCGGTTTTTTCTCCGCATAGACCCCGTAGGGATCCGCCTTCATAATGCGCGGTCCGCCCCATTGCGGCTCGATGGCGTACTTGTAGATCTCACCCTCGCCGAGTCCCTCGACGAAGGTCTCCCAGATCTCACCGTCTCTGACACGCTGCATGGGCTGCGCATTGGCGTCCCAGTCGTTGAATCCGCCGACAACACTGACGGACTTTGCATTCGGCGCCCACACGGTAAAACGGACACCGCGTTTGCCGTCCCGTTCGATAAAGTGCGCGCCCAGCATTTCCTGTGCGTGATAATTCGTCCCCTGATGAAAGAGATAAAGATCAAACTCACTAAGTGCCGACGTCTTCATAAAACCCCTCCTATTTGCCCCCGAATACGCTGTTAGGAGATGATCAAAGGCTTGATGTCCCAGATATCCCGTGCGTATTCATCAATCGTGCGGTCAGACGAGAAGCGACCGGAGTACGCGACGTTCATCGCCGCCGTACGTGCCCAGCTCTCCTTATCAAGGAACCGCTTCATCACCTCAACGCGTGCTTCATCGTACGCGTTGAAGTCCTTCAAAATAAAGAATTCATCGTTCGCGTGCAGGAGATAATCATACAACGAACGGAAATCTCCATAGGTGCCGTCGATGAGCTGCCCCATCACATTGCGCACCTTTTCATTGGTATGGTACTCATCCCACGCCGAGTAGGTACCATTCGCGTAGTAGTCCATGACCTCCTCGGCGCGCAGCCCGAAGATGACGCAGTGCTCATCGCCGACTGCCTCGCGGATCTCAACATTGGCTCCGTCCAGCGTGCCGAGGGTAATGGCACCGTTCATCATGAACTTCATGTTGCCTGTGCCCGACGCCTCCTTCGACGCCGTCGAGATCTGCTCGCTGACGTCCGCCGCCGGATAGACCAGCTCGCCGATGGAGACACCAAAGTTCTCGATGAAGATCACCTTCATCATGTCGTTGAGTGAACGATCCTTGTTGATGCGGTCGGCAACGGCATTGATGAGACGAATCGTCTCCTTTGCGATGTAGTAGCCCGGTGCTGCCTTTCCGCCAAAGAAGTAGGTCACAGGCAGCGTGAGATAGTTTTTATCCTGCTTTGCACGCTGGTAGCGATACATGATGTGCAGGATATTCATCAGCTGGCGCTTGTAGGAGTGGATGCGCTTCACCTGAATGTCAAACATGGAGTCCGGGTTCAGGCGCACGCCGTTGTGCGCCTCAATGTAGCGTGCCAGCCCCTCACGGCGCAGATGCTTGATCTCCATCAGACGCTTGCGGAAATGCGCATCCTCGACGAATGGATGCAGTCCGTCCATCTGCTCCGGGTGGCGATGCCATACGCGCGAGCCAAGCGACTCGTCGATCAGAGCAGTCAGCTCGGGGTTTGCCCCCATCAGCCAGCGGCGGTGCGTGATGCCGTTCGTCTTGTTGTTGAACTTGCGCGGCGTGTACTCGTAGAAGTCATGCAGCGTCGTCGACTTGAGGATATCCGTGTGGATTTTCGCCACACCGTTGACGCTGTGCCCGCCGACAATGGAGAGTCGTGCCATGTGCACGACACCGTCTTGGATGATGGAGAGGGCGCGGACCTTCTCCTCGTCGCCCGGATAGTGGCGGCGCACCTCCTCAAGGTGGCGACGGTTGATCTCGTCGATGATCATGTAGATGCGCGGGAGCAACGGACGGAACATATCGACGCTCCACGTCTCAAGCGCCTCGGGCATGATTGTGTGGTTCGTATAGGCGATGGTGTCGCGCGTAATCGCCCACGCATCCTCCCAGGTCAGCTCCTCCTCATCGACCAGCACACGCATCAGCTCCGCCACGCAGAGTGCGGGATGCGTATCGTTGATGTGGATGCCGATCTTTCTGCCGAAGTCGTAGATGCTCATGCCTGTCTTCTTGTAGTGACGGACAATGCTCTGCACGCCTGCCGAGACGAAGAAATACTCCTGAATGAGGCGCATCCGTCGTCCCTCGAACGTGCTGTCGTCGGGGTAGAGATAGCGCGTGATCGACTCGACAAAGTCGCGGTATTGATTGCGTTGGTGGATCTGCTCCTGGGTCAATGTCACGTAGTCGGAGAAGTCGCGATTGACCTCGGCGTTCCACATGCGCAGCGTGTTCACCGTCGCATCGTGGTAGCCGACGATCGGCACATCGTACGGTACCGCCATGACGATCATCGGGTCTTCATGGACAAGCTCCAGCTTGCCGTCCACCTCACGCATATAGGCATTACCGTAGAACTTCACATCGACAGATTTGTCCGGCTTGCGGTACTCCCATACGAAGCCGTCGCGCAGCCAGTTGTCAGGCAGCTCCACCTGATTGCCGTCGACGATCTTCTGCTCGAAGAGTCCGTACTGATAGCGAATGGTGCAGCCATGCCCCGGGTAACGGTGTGCAGCGAGCGAGTCGATGAAGCAGGCGGCGAGGCGGCCGAGGCCGCCGTTGCCGAGCCCCGCATCCGGCTCTTCCTTGTAGGCATCCGAGAGCTTCAAATTGAACTCCTGCAGAACCTCCTTCATCGCCTCCTCAATGCCGAGGTTGATGAGATTGGAGCGCAGGAGCCGACCGAGCAGAAACTCAACGGAAAAATAGTAGATCTGCTTGACGCACTTCTGCGTGTACTGCCGATTCGTCTTGATCCAGTTGTCCGAAATGGACTGCTTCGCCGTCGTCGCAATCGTCTTGTAGATTTCGGCTTCGGTCAGCTCGTCGAGACCCCGCCCAAAGAGAACGTGCGCCGTTGTGATAAAGCGGCTCTTCAGGATCTTCTTCATCGTTTCGTAAGACTTCCCTGCGGGTCTTACCATCTTTTCCTTATGTGCCAAAACGTCCACTCCTTTTCCAAAGCCCCGAGAGTTCCCTTATTCCGCTTCCTGCCGAAGGCAGGCATCCCCAAAAGCAAACCAGAAGCCGCAAGCGGCTTCTGACAAATCCTATACGCCTATATCGTCGCATTCTTGCGTATCACGAGCGGGTATTCCATGGCTCCCTTCAACCACTTGTCCGCCGTGATGACGACATTCTTATCGCAGATGACGTTCTCGACGAGCGCACCATTCTGGATGTCGCATTTCTGCATGATGATCGAGTTGCGGATCTTCACCCCGCGCCCGACGGTCACACCGCGAAACAGGATGCTGTTCTCCACCTCGCCGCGTATGACGCAGCCATTTGCAATGAGAGAGTTCTCCACCTTCGCCGTGTCCTTGTACTGGACGGGGATGCCGTCCTTGATCTTCGTATAGATCGGGCGCTCGCCCATAAAGAGCTCCTCCCAGACTGACGGATCGAGGATCTCCATGTTCGCACGATAGTACGTGGACATCGAGTCCACATGTGCCATATAACCGCCGTGGGCGTAGGCAAACATCGTGTAGTTCGCAGCGCGACGGATGATGCCATCGAGCAGGAACCTCTGCCCGCCATGCTCGTAGGCATAGCGGACGCACTCGACAAAGACGTCCTTCTCCATCAGGTAGACGCCCATGGAGACCTTCATCCCCTCGTAGGCGACAGGCTTTTCCGTAATATCGAGAATGAGCCCGTTCTCCGCCGTCTCAATGACCACATTGCTGCCCGTGTTCTCATCCTCGGTCGTATGCGAGACGAGCGTGATATCCGCGCCCGTGTTCTGATGGAAGCGCAGCACCTCGTCAAAGTCTACATTGTAGACAAAACTGCCGTTTGCGAGCAGAATATAGTCTGCCGAGGCATGCTCGATAAAGTCGAGGTTATGATAGAAATTCTTGAGATCGCCCTTCCGCTGCTGCGTATCATCAGGCACGGCAGGAAGGTAGAAGAGCCCATCGTGGCGGCGTGCCAGATCCCAATCCTTACCGGAACGCAGATGATCGAGGACAGAGCGCGGCTCATCGGGGAGCATCACGCCCACCTTGCGTATGCCGGAATTGACCATGCTCGACAGGGCAAAGTCAATCAGGCGGTACCGTCCGGCAAAGGGAATGGATTCCACCGCACGGCGGTCGGCAAGCTCACGAATCAGCGAGCCGTCCTCCTGCAGATTGATCAATCCCATGATAGTGTTCATCGTCTCACCTTTCCATTCACAGCAGCTCAGCCGACCTGCTGTTCACTCTCTGCAGCTGTCACAGTCTCCCCCTCGGGGATCACGGCGATCTGCGACTGCTCACCGACGACCTGTGCACCCGCGTCGACCGTGACGTTCTGTGCCAGGATGGCGTAGTCCACCACCGCATCTGCGCCGACGCGTGCCGAGGGCAGGAGAACGGAGTTGCGTACCACAGCGCCCTTGGCAACATGCACGCCCGGGAAGATCACGGAGTTCTCGACTGTTCCGAGGATCATCGATCCCTCACTGATCATCGAGCGCACGATACGTGCTTCCTTGCCGACGAACTGCGGCGGCATCGACGGATTGAATGAGTAGATGCGCCACTTGCCCGACAGTTCAAACGGAGGTTCGTCCTGCAGGAGATCCATGTTTGCCTGCCAGAGGCTCTCAATCGTGCCGACATCCTTCCAGTATCCGTTGAATGCGTACGAATACAGGCGACCGCCATCCGTCAGCATCTTCGGAATGATGTCCTTGCCAAAGTCGTGGCTGGATGTCTCACTCTTCGCGTCCGCCGTGAGATATTTCTCCAAATAGTCGCGGCTGAAGATATAGATGCCCATCGACGCGAGATTGCTCTTCGGCTTCGCAGGCTTTTCCTCGAATTCGATAATGCGTCCGGTCTCGTCCGTGTTCATGATACCGAAGCGCGGCGCCTCATCCCATGGTACCTCAAAGACACCGATGGTCGCCTCTGCCTTCGTCTTCTTATGCTGCTCGAGCATCCACGCATAGTCCATCGTGTAGATGTGATCGCCCGAGAGGATGAGCACATAGTCGGGATCCGACATATCAATGAAGTTAAGGTTCTGATAGATGGCATCTGCCGTGCCGCGATACCAGTCTGCTCCCTTCTCACGCGCATACGGAGGCAAGACAAAAAGCCCTCCGTCGCGCTTATCGAGATCCCATGCGCTGCCCGAGCCGAGGTACTGGTTCAGCTCAAGCGGACGGTACTGCGTCAGCACGCCGACGCGCTCAATACCGGAATTCACACAGTTGCTCAGTGGAAAATCAATGATGCGGTACTTCCCACCAAACGGGACAGCGGGCTTTGCGACACGCTTCGTCAGTGCGCCGAGGCGGCTGCCTTGCCCGCCTGCCAGAATCATTGCCAAGCATTCAATCTTTCTCATAGGACATTCTCCCCTCACGGATACCGGGCGGTATCCCCACCATGTATGCAATGGCTGATCGACAAAGTCTATGGTGCACTTGTTCGACACGCCATGTTTCTGCCGATTTGAAACGCATTTCAGCTTCTTCCCAACGCATTTCTTCTCGTATTCTCTCCCCCTGCTTATTGTTTCATAAGGTAGGTATTCGATATACGGAAAGAAATTTCCTGCCTTTTTCTTTCAATTTTCAAAAAAATTTTTTGAAAAAGCGTGATATTTCGCCCTCTCTACATCATTTATCGTAGCATGATTATAATATATGATTGTTGTAATGGCAAGCGCAGAAACAATAATAAAATGAATACAACGCCCAAGGCGACTGCCCCGAAAGCGTCCCGAAAAAAATATTGCATTTTATTTGCCCGTGTGATAGAATGACGCAGTACATTTTTCATTGAGGAGGTGAACGATTTGCCAAACATTAAGGCATCCATTCTGAGTGTAAAATCTGACGCCAAGCGCCATGCACGCAATGTTGCGGAAAAGACGCGCGTCCGCCGTGCCATCCGCAGCGTCAACGATGCTGTTGCTGCCGGCAACGCAGATGAGGCGAAAACCCTCCTCGTCGCAGCATACAAGTCCATCGACCAGGCTGCTGCAAACAACGTCTACCACAAGAACGCTGCAGCACGCAAGAAGTCACGCCTTGCCAAGAAGGTCAACGCGCTGGCACAGTAAGGATAGAAAAACGCCATTTCGTAGGAAATGGCGTTTTTTGTTGCTTATGTAAGAAAGCACGGAACTATTCGCGTCCTATTTATAATTACTACATTATTAACAAGAGGATTTCACCCATATACGTCGAAATAATATTCTTATTAGTTTTTTCTGTCTAATAGCACTTTTCCTAAAACGGAAAAAGAGGCAGAATTGTATTTATTTAGGAGGTATTTGAATGGCAACCGAAATGCACGATAGTGCACCACCAAAACAGGAAAGTGTCGGAGGAATCCTTGGATGGATCGAGAAGATGGGCAATCGGATTCCCGACATCACCATGCTTTTCATCTGCGCCTTTGTGATCACCTGTGTCCTATCCGCAATCCTTTCGCAAATGCACTTTGACTACGTGCATCCGTCGACTGGTGCACCGATCGAGGTCACCAATATGATGAGCCCGGCCGCTCTCGTAACGCTGCTCACAAAGATGGTGACGAACTACACGGGGTTCCCGCCACTCGGCATGGTTATCGTAGCCCCGCTCGGCATCGGCATTGCCGACGGCTC
>JABZYJ010000260.1 GCA_015265235.1 Selenomonas sp.
TACACAATGTGCTCGCTGCCACGTGCTCAGCAAGGCTCGCACCGACGGCAGCGAGCACATTGTGTACGTTAAACAGCCCCGTAATGCCCGTATGCAGATGGAAGAGGCGTTTCCCACCATGCATCAGCGTCAGCTCCATGCCGTCGCATGCGAGCTGCACATCCTGCGCCGTCAGATCGGCAGAATGATCAACGCCATAGGTGATGATCGGGCAGTGCGTATATGCGCGCATCGTCTCCGATGCCGCATCGTCAGCGTTCAGCACCGCCGTCTTGCCCTCCTTCGCGCTGGGAGCGGACACGAGCTCAAAGAGATGTGCCTTGGCGCGCGCATAGTTCTCCATGGTTTTATGGAAGTCAAGATGATCCTGCGTCAGATTCGTAAAGACCGCCGTATCGAACTCGATCCCTGCCACGCGCCCGAGTGCAAGCGCATGAGAGGACACCTCCATGACGACCGCATCCATGCCGCGCGTGCGCATTTCGGCAAGCATCTGCTGAAGCACGATGATATCAGGCGTCGTATTCGACGTCGGCAGCACCTCATCCTCGATCATCGCCTGGATCGTCCCGATCAGCCCGACACGACGTCCCGCATGGCGCAGGATAGCGCGCACGAGATAGCTCGTCGTCGTCTTGCCGTTCGTCCCCGTGATACCGACAACACGCATGGCGCGCGCCGGATAATCACAGAAGAACGGGACAATCGTGTCCAATGCTTTCTCCAGATTTGGCACGTAGAGGACGGCGACCCCTGCGGGAACATCCACCGAGGCCCGCTCCGTCAAAACAGCGCGGGCTCCTGCCCGCGCCACATCCGGTATGAAACTGTGTGCGTCGACGTGCGCGCCGACGATGCAGGCAAAGAGTGTGCCCTCCCTCGCCCTGCGCGAATCACGCTCAATGGACGTAATCTCCGTCTGCGCATCTCCCACGATGCGCGCTCCCGGCAGGAGTGCGGCGAGTTCCTCCAAACGCTTCGTCATAGAACCTCATTCCCCTTCATGCGAAAAATACGTATTGCGCGGCACGCGCATCCCGAGCCGGTCGACAGCAATCGACTCGATGCGCGACGGCGATTTCAGCTGGGCGATCTCGATCTTGAGTCGCTCGTTCTCCTGCTCCAGTTGGTCTGCCTTCTGGCGCGTCTCTAGGAGGGTGTAGCCGCTCTGTGCACCGATGCCGCCGAGCAGCGTCACCACCATGGCGCCGAATGCGATGAGGAAGAAAATGGCGCGCAGGCAGTTCCGCAGATTCGTATTCAGTTCGTGACGAATCAGCGGTTCCTTCGGGGGCTCCATTATCTCTGCCGGAACCGACGCGGGCTCATGACTGAGATACTCTTCTTTCTGCGCCAACATGTGCGCTCCCTCCTATCGCTTGATCTTTTCTGCCACACGCAGCTTTGCACTGCGCGCGCGCGTATTCGCACGGCACTCGGCGGCACTCGCCGCACGCGCCTTGCCGATCAGCCGCACCTCGGGCGTATGTCCGCAGACACAGATCGGCGTATGCGGCGGACAGATGCAGCCCTGCGCCAGCCGCCGCAGTGTATTCTTTACGATGCGATCCTCGAGGGAGTGAAAGGTGATGACCGCGAGCCGTCCCCCTATCCTCAGGGCATCTACGGCAGCTGTCAGCGCCCCCTCCAAAATCCCGAGTTCATCGTTGACCTCAATGCGGAGTGCCTGAAACCCTCGCTTGGCGGGATGTCCGCCGCGCGCGCGCACCTCCTTCGACACGGCACGGTCAATCACGGCAACGAGGTCTCCTGTCGTCGTGATGGGATGCGTCTGGCGCTCCTTTTCAATAAAGGAAGCAATGCGCTTTGCCCAGCGTTCCTCTCCATAGGTGTAGAAAATCTCCGTGAGCCGCTCCGCCGTATAGGTATGGAC
>JABZYJ010000261.1 GCA_015265235.1 Selenomonas sp.
TGAATGCGGTAGGAAGCATGGATAATATGAAGCCCTTATCTATGCTTCCTGTAAAACCACGGTGCGTGGATCCGCTGCGCGCCGTTGAGGTTTTGCCTTGTGTTAAGTATAGGGGTTTGTTGCTGCGCACGCTTTCACGTTTCTGCCTGTTTTCGATTCAAAAACGATATGTTTTGGTTATATTTTTATATATTCCTGCAAAAGTTTGTGAAAAATTTGTAGTTTTGGGAATAAAAAAATCTGCCGCATGATGTTTTTCACCATGTGGCAGACGGATCCTTATGCGATCTCTCAGTATGTTACCCAAGCGCCTTCGTTCTTTGCGGATTCGACGCATTTCTCGACCCACTTCACGCCCTCGGCGCCCGCATGGACGTCGGGATACCAGAAGTCAATCGGTTCGCCCTTTTCGTTCTTGTTGATGGCACGAGCAAACTTCGTGTAGAGGTTGCTCCATGCCTCAAAGAGTCCCTCTGGGTGTCCGCCGCCGATGCGGTCGTCTGCGCGTGCCTCAGCATAGAGATAGCCCGCGCCGCGCTGCATCGCGCCCTGCATACTGCCCTGCACTTCGTATTGGAGCTGGTTCGGATGCTCGGCATCCCATGCGATTGACGCCTTCTCGCCGACGATGCGGAAACGCGCGCCGAACTCGGAGCCCGCGTTGACGCAGCTCGACCAAATGTAGCCGATCGCACCGCTCTCGTACTCCATGATGCTCATGGCATTGTCCTCAAGTGCACGTCCTTCGACGAAGCTCTGTGCCGAGCACATAAGGCGTCGAATTTTGAGCTGTGGCACGATTGCCTCCTGCAGGTAGAGCATGTGCGTCCCGACATCGCCGAGGACGTAGGAAAGACCCGCCTTCTTCGGGTCGACACGCCATGCCGTCGCTGCCGACTTCTTTTCGACTGCGACATTGTGTGCGCCGTGTGCAAACTGCATATTGAGGATGCGGATGGGACCAAGGCCGCCGCTAGCGACCATGCGCCGCGCCTGTTCGATCATCTGATGCCCGCAGTAGCCGTAGGAGAGGAACATGATGCGGTTCTTCTCCTTCGCCAGACGCTCCAGCTCCTGTGCCTCATTGGAGAAGAAGCACATGGGCTTCTCACAGTAGACGTGCAGTCCTGCCTCAAGCGCTGCCTTTGCAATCTCGTAATGCGTGAAATTCGGCGTTGCGATGGAGACTGCCTCGATGCCATCCTCCCGCTTCGCCTCTGCGGCGAACATCTCCTTGTAGTCCGTGTAGCAGCGGTCGGGGGCGACATAGCATTTCTCGCCGAAGTCGCGTCCGCGCTCCGGGTCGATGTCGAACGCGCCTGCAACGAGCTGAAAATTGTTGTCGCGCAGCGCCGCCGAGCGATGAATGTAGCCAATCTGACTGCCGCGTCCGCCGCCGATCATCGCCCAGCGAATGGGACGCTCCAAGAACTTCTCTCCGTCAATCATGATGATCCTCCTTTATGCCTGTGCAATGTCGAATGAATTCTTTGTCGAATGTTGCGGGACGGTTGTGGCACGCTGCCCCTAAGCGAACCTTAGTGGAGCAAGTGAGTAAAGCGGGCGTTTCGCCCCCTGCGGATTTCTTTCGTTTAAGCGTAGCGCGTTTAAGAAGTCCGCAGGTATTTAGGCGAATAAGCACGCGATCACTTGCGTAACGAGGTGTTCGCGTGGGGGATGTGCCACAACAGGGGGCAGATGCTTACTGAAACCCAAGTCCGTGCAGATAGTCGACGCTCGCCTTCACGTCGCGCAAACTCGTCGCAACGTTGCGTGGGTCGCGCTCCTGTTCCACCGTGATATAGCCTGCGTAGTGCAGCTCCTCGGTGAGCAGCTTGTAGATGGCGGGGTAGTCGAGCATGCCCG
>JABZYJ010000262.1 GCA_015265235.1 Selenomonas sp.
CAATCATGGTCGGCGTTGGCGTACCGGCAGGTCTGCCAACCGTACCGCCCGCGATGGTGACATTATTGTTCTGCACAGCACCAGTACCGGCAGTATAGCCGCCATAGACCTCGTGAACCGCACCGTCTGCGATGGTGACGCTGTTGCCTGCCTCGACCGTCTTGCCGTCAACCGTGCGCGTACCACCAACAACGCCCGCATTGGTCGCATTCGTGATAGCACCGCCGTAGACCTTGTCGACGGCATACTCCGTCGTACTCGGCGACGGTGCCGCGGTTCCATTGACGGTGACGCGGTTCGCCTGCACATTACCTGCCGCACCCTCGTTCTTTCCGCCGTATGCAGAGGTGAGGTCAGCAGCCAGATGATTGATCGTCAGCTCATTATCGTCCGTTGTATGTCCGGTCCGCGAGAGGCCGCCGTACAGCTCCGTCTCCGGCTGCGACCCCACCTTGCGGATCGGCGTATTGGCATCATGTACGACCTTGCCGCCGTGATAGCGGTTGTAGTCCAGCAACAGTTTGTCCGTCACCGCCACGCCGCTGTCCGTATGCAGGGCAAACTCATGCGTATTCGTCGCATCGAGTTCTCGTTCCGCCGCATCGAACTTCAGCTTCGTTCCGGAGTTTCCACTCTCGATGAGCGTCACCCGCCCCCACACATTCTGCGCATTCGGCGCCAAATTTGCTGTAGTGGCAGAAATATCATCCAACGCGACACCGTTTCCTGCCGTGTCGAAAGCCCCTGCATTCATGACCGTGAGCATACGGTCCCCATCATGGACGTTCGTGCCAAGGTCAAAGTCGTACGCCGTGAAGTGATCCACGGACTTTACCTTTGCATTCTTTGCGTAGACCTTGAGTTTATTGTCCGAGGGTGAGTTGCCGCCTTCCGCACCGATCAGCTCTGCAGCAGCAAGCATTGCTGCGTCCAGATTGCGATTCGACTCATCACCAAGAGAGATGTAGTTATGCTCTACTTTTCCCGCGCCAGCCGCACCCGCAACGACCTTGCCCCTGACGGTACCGCCCGTGAGCGTGACCGCGTTGCCCGTCACATCGCCACTGCCCGTTGCATAGCCGCCATAGACTGTCGCAGTCTGTGTGCCAGTGCCGACGGTGCCGCGTGAAATATGCACTTCATTGCTGGCGACAGTACCGTCGCCCGTACTGTGTCCCCCATAGACATTCGTTACCGTACCGCCCGTTATTGTCGCGGTATTGTGCACGACTGCTCCCGTCCCCTGCGTTGCACCACCGTAGACGTTATCTACTATACCGTCGGAAACAGTGACGTGATTCCCCTCTCCGTCTGCTGTTCCACCAACGACACCAGGATTGTGCGCATTGGTAATCGCCGCGCCATAGGCGTTCGCAATACGGTTTTCTGCGTACGGCAGATTCTTCTCCCGCGTTCCTGTTATCTCTAGGACATTGCCGTGCGCACTCCCACCTTCCCCTACGATCTTCGCTCCATAGGCGGCAGACAATCCCGGCGCCGGAGCAGTCGATGACGGGACATTGGTGACCGTCAAATGATTGTTTTCGGCATTATTATTGCCATAGGCAGAGTATCCTGCGTAGAGCTCACTGCCTGCTGCAGCATTCCCACGGAACGTGATCTCCGCATTGCGATTGCGATGTACCTCAGCACTGACATAGGAGCCCTCCTGTGAGGCTGTCGCATCCGTCGTCAGTTCATACTCAAAGTCTCCACTCTCTCCATTGCGTTTCATCGAATTGGTAGACGGAACTGGATGAATGGCAAGGTGCTGACCGTTCGCCACGACGAGCCCCACAGTGCCGACGTTGCCGTATAGTTGCTTATCCTTATTCCATTCAGAAGCATCGAGATGG
>JABZYJ010000263.1 GCA_015265235.1 Selenomonas sp.
ACGGTGGACTTCCCCGCCGTCGCGCGTGCCGTCGGGTACCGTCTGGTGCAGACGGCGGCGGATGCGGCAGAGCTCGCACAGGTACTCCCTGCGGTAGAGAGGAGTGATGCGCTCACCTTCCTGGAGGTGCGCACAGCCATCGGCTCGCGCGCTGACCTCGGCCGTCCGACGACAACGCCGACGGAGAATAAGGAAGCTCTGATGCGGACATTAGAGGGATAAAAAAAGAGCATTGCATTGGCGAATCACCAGTGCAGTGCTCTTTTAATATAAGAAGTTTTGTTTGCTTTTCCATGTGATTTTATTTATAATCAGGTTGGAACGTCCCAGCAAAGAGGCGGTGTCTTTCCCCCGAAAGGGGGTGAGTGAGATGACGGAAGCTGACGCTATCGTATTGCTTGTCGCAGCAACTGGCTATATACTCGCAATAACCCAAAAGAAATAACCGCCGTCCCTGACAAGTCGTGCGGTTATCTTAAAAAATAATTCGTTATGCTTGGAAAGGCGCCGCCGGGGCGTTCTTTCTTTTCTTATTATAGCAATAGTCTCCCCCATTGACAAGCAGAAAATGCAACATTACTTTTTCCGGTGAATTAGTCCCAATGCGAGCTCGGCGTTGCGTGCGGCGAGGCTGCGCATCTGTGCGAGGAGGTCGGCGTTCGCCGCGGTAAATTCGCTGCGTGCCGCCCATTTGCGGCGGACTTCCTTGAGGACGCTCGCGGTGGTGATGTCCTGCAGGTCGTTGACGGGTTTTTCTCCGATGGAGCGCAGGAAGCGATCGACCTTGGGATCGTAGGAGATGCCGATCATGGGGACACCCATGACGCCCGCAAAGATGAGGGCGTGCAGGCGCACGCCGATCATGAGGTCCATGTTCGCGACGAGGGAAAGGAGCTCTGCGGTCGTATACTCACCCGTGAGGACGGTGCAGTCCTCCTTCGTCCATGCAGCGACGGTCTCCGCCGTCCGCACGTCCTCGGGGTACTGCATGGGGAGGAAGATGACGCGTGCATCGAGCTCGCGGACGATGGCGTCGCTGATCTCGGCAAGGATTTCCTTGTAGTGCTGCCAGCCCTGCCAGTCGCGCACGGAGATGCCGACGACAGGACGTGCGCCGTCCGCCCCGCAGGCGGCGAGGATGCCGCGCCCTGCCTCGCGTCCGACGGGATGGATGCCGAGCACGGGGTCGGCGGTGCACTCCATCGGCGGACGGCGGATGCCGAGGCGGCGCAGCTCCGCCATGGAGCCCTCGTCACGCACGGTGATGAGGGAGACGCGGTTGCCGAGCCAGCGCATGCAGCGGCAGGCAAATTTCCCCGTGACGGGGCCGATGCCCTGTGCGTAGAGCATCGTGCGTTTGCCGAGGAGGAGGGCCAGCAGGATGACCGCCATATAGTAGTAGAGACTGCGGCGGCTCGTGACGTTCTGGAGCAGGCTGCCGCCGCCACTGATGAGGAGGTCGGCGCGCCGCATGGCGCGGAAGATTCCGCGCGCGTCAAGCGAGCCGACCGCATGGACGCCGTGGCGCCGCTCGGTGTCGGCAGGGTTGGCTGAGATGACCGTGATATGAAGTTCCGGGTCCAAATCTCCGAGCACCTCGAGCATCGCCGCGAGCATGGCCTCATCGCCCGCGTTCTTCGCACCGTAGTACCCGGATACAACGATCCGCTTCATCAGGTAAAGCGCCCTCCGTTCCATTTTCCCATTCCTGTATAAATGTAAAAGTTTTATGTAAGGGCGAACCCAACGCGAACGCTTAGTTGCGCAAGTGATCGTATGCTTATCTGCCTAAATATCGGCGCACTTCTTAAA
>JABZYJ010000264.1:0-238 GCA_015265235.1 Selenomonas sp.
ACGATTTCCTCAGCTGATCTATAGGGCGGAGCCCGTGCGGAATATCCGTACGGGCTCTTAGAGGTATTCCGATGATACTATCCATTGACATAGAGACTTACAGCGATCTCGACATTAAGAAGGTCGGGGGCTACAAATACGCCGAGAACTGCGAAGTGTTGCTCTTCGCGTATGCGTGGGACGACGAGCCTGTGCAGATCGTAGACCTCACAGCGGGCGAAGTACTCCCGGATGATGC
>JABZYJ010000264.1:248-1782 GCA_015265235.1 Selenomonas sp.
GGGCGCGCTCACGGACAACGAGATCACGAAATGCGCCTATAACGCACAGTTTGAACGCACGGTGCTCAGTCATTTCTTGCACCGCCGTAGCCCTGACGTGCCGTTTCAGTTCCTCGACCCCGTCGGCTGGTCATGCACGATGGTACACGCGCTGACCCTCGGCCTCCCGGGGAGCCTCGACATGGCGTCAAAGGTGCTGCGCCTTGCAGATGATAAGGCAAAAATGAGTGTCGGCAAACAGCTGATCACGTATTTTTGCAGGCCCTGCAAGCCGACAAAGGTCAACGGTGGCCGCGAAAGGAACCTGCCGAAACACGCGCCGGAGAAATGGGCGATGTTTAAGGAGTACTGCGTGCGCGACGTTGTAGCAGAGCGGGAGATCCGTAAACGCTTCGCGAGTTATTCGTTGAGTGATCGCGAAAAGCGGCTTTGGGAGCTCGACCAGCGCATCAACGATCGCGGTGTCCGCATCGATGTCCAGCTCGTGTCTGAGGCAATCGCGTTTGACGCGGACTTCAAAGGGCGCATTATCGCACAGGCGGCAGAACTCACGGGGCTGCCGAATCCCGCGAGCGGCGAACAGCTTCGACGTTGGATTTATAGAGAAGAGGGCTTCGCTCCGGAGTCCCTTGCCAAAGATGTTCTGCCGGATGTGATCAAACGGGCACAAAAGCCCGCAGTCAAGGAGATGCTGAAGCTCAAACAGCTCATGTCCAAGACCTCCGTCAAAAAGTACGAGGCGATGCAGCGAGCACGCTGCGACGATGGCCGCGTACACGGACTGCTCCAGTTCTACGGCGCGAATCGGACGGGGCGCTGGGCAGGGCGACTCGTGCAGGTGCAGAACCTGCCGCGCAACTCGATGGCAGAGCTTGACGATGCGCGGGCACTCCTTCGCAGTGGTGACGCAGACGTTCTTGAGATGATCTATGACCATCCGCTTGACGTTTTGTCACAGCTCATCCGTACCGCATTTGTTCCGCACAAGGGCTGCCGCTTCGTAGTTGCGGATTTCTCCGCGATTGAGGCGCGTGTGATCGCGTGGCTCGCCGGAGAAAAATGGCGTATGGACGTTTTCGCGGACGGTGGAGACATCTATTGCGCATCAGCATCCAAGATGTTCGGGGTGCCCGTGGAAAAGCACGGCATCAATGGGCATCTGCGGCAGAAAGGTAAGATCGCAGAACTTGCGCTCGGGTATCAGGGCAGCATCGGTGCACTCAAAGCGATGGGCGCGGATAAGCTCGGACTGAGCGATGAGGAGCTGCTGAAGATCGTTGACAGCTGGCGCAGGGCGAGCCCGCACATCAAGCAACTCTGGTATGACGTGGATGCGGCCGCCCTCGAGGCAGTCCGTGAGCGCAGGGCGGTGACACTGCATCACGGTGTCGCGTTCTCAACCCGTAAGGGCATCCTGTTCCTTCGGCTTCCGTCGGGACGCAGGCTTGCCTATGTGCGACCGATGACTGAGATCGAGCCCGCGTTTAACCGTGAGGGGATTACCTACGAAGGAGCGGAGCAGACTACGGGCAAG
>JABZYJ010000265.1 GCA_015265235.1 Selenomonas sp.
GAAAGTATATTGCCATGCCGCCGTCATAGACGTTCTGACCGCTGCACATATCCTTCAATATGCGACTCACATCTTTGTCGGACTCCACCAATACATGAGCAACACCGCACAGGCGACGCGCCAAGCCGACTTCGTCAACAACACAATGCTCTGTGAACCAATCCCGCGTCAGGTAAACAACGGGCAGGCGAAAAGCTGTCGTTTCATTCAAACAAAGTTGCACCAGCATCAGTCGTTCCTGTTCCACCATTCCGAACGCGTGTGGATGATCAGAAATGGAAAGCCCCAGATCTTGTCCGAGAACCCCCTCACGCATCAGTATCTTCAAAAAATATGGAGGCTTAAAATTTTTATGGAAGTAAATCGTATTCTCTGTTGCTTCACGGCTGAGGTAGATCCCAATTTCCTTCCGATCTGTACGAAGAATAAACTCCGTATTCCAATTGACACCATGCGCTTCATTCCGAACGAAACGCGCTGCTGCGATCTCATCATGCTCTGTAATCTCAAGCATGCGCACCTCATCACCCCAACGATGATGCGCGCCACCATCCCATGCGACACCATCAATGCGGTCATGTGGGCTTCCTTGATTCCAGCGAACAACAAGCTCGAAAAATTTTTCCTTGGTAAGTGTGTCCTTTACAGGAAGTCTTGTCGAAAAGATCAGCATGGATTCATCGCATCCTTTCCACGAACCGACAACGATCAATATATCTAAAGATAGCAATTCAATTCTCTAGGGCTTTTTTCCTCCTTTTATATGCTTCCCTATTCGTACTTATAGCACATTATAAAAAAAGAGCCGGATCACTCTGACTCTCTCTAGTATGTGTCGATAGCATGACATGCCCCTCAAACAAAAACAAACTCAAACCTCGTTCGAGAGTTACGAGGATGGGGTTTGACCTCTCCGTGGAGTGATCATATTCATTCGTATTCCCTCGGCTCATTTCGCCCTGCATATTTCTACCGGAGCTCCCGCTGTAGGTTCTGATAGACCGCATCATCCTGTGCGCTGAAGCTCACGATGATCACGCGCATGCCCGCATCGGGGTGCTCGTCAAACCACTCCCGAATCGTCATGAGTGCAATCTCTGTCGCCGCCTCCTTCGGTGATGTTGTATAAATAAAGTTGACAACTTCTTCGCAAGGATTTTAGATAAAGTAAAAGAAGAGAAGGAGAGGTCACAATGGCGGCAAACAGGCAATACGATCACGAATTTAAGGTACAGGCAGTCAAGCTGGCGCAGGAAATCGGTCAAGCGAAAGCCGCCAAAGAGCTAGGAATTTCCAAGAATACGATGTATACATGGACACGTGCCCATCGGCTTGGGTATCTGGATCTCGGGTGCGGAACGCAAACACCACAGAGTGCTCTGAGCTTACACGAAGAGCTCGTGCAGCTACGCGCCCAGCTCAAGGCACAGGATAAGGAAATTCGGCGACTGAAGAAAGAAAACGATTTTCTGGAAGAAGCAAGCGCTTTTTTCGCCGCGAGCCGTCTGAAGTCAACAAAAATGAACGTATGAAGTTTATTGCGTTCAAAACAGCAGATGGCACACACAAAGGGAATATTAGTTTTTATTGCAGACTGCTCCATGTCACAAGGCAGGGATTTTATCAGTATTTGGTGAGCAAAGACCGCCCCTGGAAATATCAGGAACTTGCCGATGCCATGATGCAGATCCATGCAGAGGATGAATGCAACGATACCTACGGAAGAATCCGTATGTATCAGGCACTCAAGATCAGGCAGCCGGAGGG
>JABZYJ010000266.1 GCA_015265235.1 Selenomonas sp.
CGCTGCCGTTACCGCATTGATCAGCCCATAACGACTGTTATCCCCGCCCATAAAGAGCTGACGCAGGACATCACCGCGCTCATTCTGCGTGAGGAGGAAACGATCTGCCAGCTCTTCAACCGCCTGCACAGGATTATCCGCAAGCGGAATCTCCATCGCTTCACGCATCTTGTCTACGGTTACATGAAACTTCGCAGCATCCACGGCACAACGCACCGTGTCCTGCACCTTCATAAAGAATGCCTTATCATCCTGCGCCAGTGTTTCATCAGAGTACAGTTCGTATGCAGCATCGTCCTCTGCCGCGACCTGCCGTCCGACATGATACTTCTTCTGTGCGAAGTCCTTGACGATTAGCCCATTCTTACAGACAAGGCGATAAATCAGCGGCTCAACCTTCAAACTGCCAAGTCCAACCTCACTGTTGGACACGACAAAGCCCGCCTGTACCACGTCGCCGACGCCGACCTCGGCTTTCAGCTTCTTGTTGACGACCTTCAGGTAGAGGTGCGACTCTGTAACCTCACAGCTCATAATCGTCGCGTCCCGCATCTCCTGAATGACGGGCAGTACAGCTGCACAGAGTTCCAGATTGTCCAGACGGCGATAGCGGTCGGAGAGGAATGCGCGCACATTCCCATCCAGCACGCGAATCATACGACGCGCAGGCGACTGTCGAAACCATCCGTTGACATTCTCATCGAGGAGTGTCGGATATTCCTTCTGCATCTTTTGATAATAACGGTAGGGGATTTGCAGACGCGCAGCGATCTGCTGATGGGCAGTCTCACCAATCGTATATTCCTGCGTATCATCCCCGAGAGCGATGAGGAAACGGCCGCCCGGAGCAGACGAATCCATAGCGAGTGACCGCGTATCTGAGATAAAATCCTTCCGAGCCTCGCGCTGACGTGTCAACTCCTGCCCGAGTTCCTGTAATGTACGACCTTGCTTCATGTTGTTTTCCTCCTATAAAGACAGAAAATCCCCCATAGCCGCGTGGCTATGGGGGTAGAACGGTTTCGATTATGCGATTTACAGTTTATGACGGGTTGTATTCTTTCGTGGTATTCCCCGTCACAATATAGTTGAGGATGGCGTTTATGATCGGTTTTGCATTGTAGTAAGATGGTCTGGTGCCGAACGTCTCATACTCCCATCCGTTTGCTGTGCGCGTAAAGCGATACGTCAAGACACCAGTATTCTCACGCTCAAAGGTACAGGCAACGCCTCCGGCATTCCCGTCGAACCAACGTGAGGTTGTGTCAGCCATCACTCCGATGCCCTTGCCCTGATAGATGTAGACCGCAGCGGCATCTGCACTTGTCGGAGCAGCTGCAATCAGTGCCCCCAGCAACAAGGCAAACATGAAAGAGAGTAACTTTTTTCCATAGAGCATTTCTTTCACCTCCATATATATAGTATATCATTGTTTTTGGTGAATTTGACAATTTTATGACATATGTAGCCGCAAAATATCATCTCCTCCGAGCAGTTCCTCAACCTGCCATGATTCGGAGATATTTGTCTTACACCAAATTGCAAAATGCTCGCAGTTATTTGTGAGCAGATTATAGGCCCGTTCTCCAATGCGGCTGTATGCACGTTCAACGGTTTCTTCCGGCGAAAAGAGATGATACTGTGATTCCTGAAATACATCCATCAACCAGCGCATATCCTGCATCACGGACGAGGCAAACTGTTGCCGCTTGTGCGGCGGTTTATGGTTCTCTGGAAATTCACAGACGAAATAGGTTGTTTCTTCCC
>JABZYJ010000267.1 GCA_015265235.1 Selenomonas sp.
GGCCGGTTCCGTTCAGGTGGCACTTCCTGCCGTACAGGGCATTGTCGAGCGTACTACGCTGGCCATGCAGGAAGTGCGTGAGGCAGCGGCAGTCATTGTGGTGCATGAGCAGCGGAAGGACAGCGCAGATCCGCCCATGCATATTGAGCTGAAGATCAGTATTGCGGATCACGCAGCATTGGGACAGGTGACAGAGCAGCTGACGCAGAGTGTGCAGCAGCATATTCATGAGGTCCTCGGTGTAGCCGAGGTGCCGGTCAAGATCAGTGTGACGGAGATCGGCGCGTCCGGTGCGGCAAAACGCTCTGTGGCGTAGTGGGAGGTGCGCATGAAAGAATATCTGCTGCAGCTCCTGCAGGAACAGTGGATGTACCATCGCGGACGGACGGGCGGACTGGTGCTCGGAACCCTGTTCGGCGTCTGCGTCCTGCTGTTTGGGTTTTGGAATATTGTCTTTGTGATTCTCTGTGCTGGTATCGGCATGTATATTGGGTTGCAGTCAGAGCATCGACGCTGGTCAGAGATCATTGATCTGTCGGGACTGCGGAATCTCTTTCGGAGGATGTCATGAGCCGCAGACACGCGCGTGAGGCGGCGCTTTTGACACTTTTTCAGCGGGAGTTCGATCAGGATCGGCCGCCGACTGTTGCGGCAGGGGATCTTGCCAGCGACGCTGTAGACGGATTGACGGAGAAGGATCTCGCCTATGCGAACGGGCTCGTGCAGGGGACGTGCTCCGTTCAGCCGGAGATCGATGCGGCGATTGAACGCATGGCGAAGGAGTGGAAGCTCCATCGCATGGCGCCCGTGGATCGCAATCTCATCCGCATGGCCTACTATGAGATGTGCTATCAGGAGGAACGCATTGACCCTCCGATTGCCATTAACGAAGCAGTGGAGCTGGCAAAAAAATATGGGTCGGACGATGCGGGCCGCTATGTAAACGGTATCCTTGCTGCGCTGCAGAAATCAATGGGATAACTGATGAAAAAGAATCCGTTGCACAGTCGGTGCAATGGTTCTTTTTTTATCGTCATGGGGGAGAGGTGATTATGACCGTTCACAGTGTCAGTGATGTAACGCGCTATATCAAAGGGATGTTTGAGCATGAGCCAATTCTGTCGGATCTCCTGATTCGCGGCGAGGTGTCCAACTACAAACGCTATCCGTCGGGACATGCCTACTTTACCCTAAAAGATGCAGGCGCAAGCATGAAGTGCGTCATGTTCAACGGCTATGCGCGAAATCTGCGCTTTGCACCCGAGAATGGGATGCAGGTGATCGCGGGCGGCAATATCTCCGTCTATGAGCGTGACGGAGCATATCAGCTCTATGTCAGCTCCTTGACACCCGAGGGCGCGGGGGCGCTCGCCCTCGCCTTTGAGCAGATGCGCGACCGCCTCGCCGCTGAGGGGCTTTTTGATGAAGGACATAAACAGCCGCTGCCGCGCTTTCCGCGACGCATCGGGATTGTCACGTCGTCGGCGGGAGCGGTGCTGCGCGATATCCACAATGTCTCTAAGCGACGCTGGCCGGGCGTGCAGCTCATCCTTCATCCCGTTCTGGTGCAGGGCGCAGGAGCGGCGGAGCAGATTGCGGATGCCGTGGCGTTTTTCAATGAAAAATATCCGGTGGATGTCCTGATCGTTGGCCGCGGCGGTGGGAGTGCAGAGGATCTCTGGGCGTTTAATGAGGAGGTCGTCATCCGCGCCGTCTATCGGTCGCCTATTCCCGTGATTTCGGCCG
>JABZYJ010000268.1 GCA_015265235.1 Selenomonas sp.
AGAAAAGGCTCGCCGAGGCGTACTGCGGCGCGATCACCTCCGCGCCCGTCTTGTCGATGAAGCCGACGTGCTTCTTGTCCTCCATGACGCTCGCCAGTCCCTCGGAGAAGATCCCCACATAGGCGTACGTCTTTTCCGTCAGGCGCGAGCCGTCCGCGCGGTAAAAGCTCCATCGCTTGTCCGTGCCCTGCACGAGGGCAGCGCCGTCATGATAGGGGACGACGTCGCGCTGCGTGACGGGGAGGATCAGCGTGCCGTCCGTCCCGTAGCAGCCCCATTTCTTGTCCATATCCTGTACGACGATGCGATCCTCCGTCAGCTCCTCGATGTGACGGTAGGCGGTGGGGACGACCTGCTTGCCGTCCGCGCGGAACACACCCCATTTCTTCCCCTGACGCACGAGGAGATAGCCCTCGGCGTAGGGGCGTATCTCGTCGTACTCCGCTGCGATCACGGCAGTGCCCGTCGTCGAGACGGCGCCCCATTTCCCTGCGGTCTTGACGAGGGCGAGCGGTGCCGCATGGACGGCGGCGGACGGCTCCTGCCCGCGGTCGACTAGGATGCCCATCCCCGTGTAGAGCGGGTTGTCGTGGATGGATTCGGCGGCGGCGTGCGGCATCTGTGCCGCGATCAGGCCTGCGGCGGCAAGCGCGGCGATGGCGGTGCGCAGACGCGATGTCTTCTTCTGTGTCATGTTCATTCCCCTTTATTCTTGGATATTCCCTTGTCTAGGGCCAATTAATTCCATTGAGGCAATCTCCCCAATGTAGACATCATCCAGAGGGCAATCGGAATACCCCCACTTCATCCAATGATCTCTTATCCATTTTGGACTTAGCATTCCTGTATTTGGCGCATACGCATCGTGCGGTAAAATACGATATACTAGACCTGCATTATATCCCGAACAGACAATGAGCCCCAGTCCATCGGAGAGATCACAGAGCAAATAATCAACACGATTCTCGTATGGCCATTTTGCTTTCATGCATCGGAATATTGTTCCGCGTGCGAGGGGCTCATCACCATGCTCAGTTAGTTTTATCATGTGGGATGGTCTTTGACAATCTCTGGAATAGGCAGACAATATCAGTTTTGCCATGGACTACAAGCTCCTTTTATCAAGGCTTCTGAAATTCTCCGATCCTGTGTCGGTGCGCAGACGCGATGTCTTCTTCTGTGTCATGTTCATTCCCCTTTATACTAAAATTCCCTTATCCTGCTACTATTCGCGCAGAACTTGTGCTTTCCCTGCCATGAAAATGGATAAAATGAAAATCTTTGTCGCAAAAAAACCCGCACACCATGGGGAGGTGTACGGGTTTTTGTTCATTTACATCCGCGCGGTGATCGCGGCAGTCAGGCCGAAGATGATGCCGGGTGCGTTTGCAACGACGATCGGCCACTCGGGTTTCTTGCGGAAGAGTCCGTAGATGACCCACAGGGTACAGTTGATAAAGGCGACGAACGGCTGGATCCAGTCGCCCGGATGCCCCGACAGGTTCCCGATGATCTGCGGGATGTAGGACACATACATGCAGATCGCGAGCACAGATGCAACCGTGCCGAGGATGCTCATTTTATTTTTTACAACCTTTTGCTCTAGTTGTACGGCTTTTTTTTCGATGATTTTTGCCTCAGATTCGATATCTTTCATTGTTCCCATAGGAACGCCCCTTTTCCAAAAGACAACGTGGAGAAATGCTCTGCGTGCCACGTCCTCCCCCATCGGAAC
>JABZYJ010000269.1 GCA_015265235.1 Selenomonas sp.
GGTCTGTCCTTCACGTTCTATATGTTCGCCGCCGTCGGGCTGCTCGGACTCGCCTTCGTCTTCAAATTCGTCCCCGAGACAAAGGGGCGCTCGCTCGAGCAGATCGAGCATGACTTCCGGCATCACGGCAAAGCGATGGCATAAAAACACCGTTGGCAGAAGCCCCTCTTCTAACGCTTACACAGTACCCCTCTCTCGTTTCGACGAGAGAGGCTTTTTGTTGCAAAAGGACAAAAGCAAAAAACTTTCACCCGGCAGATTCTTTGTGCTATACTGATATCATTCAAAGGAAAGCGAGGTGCTGTGCCATAACCATCCTCTACTATAAGGCGACCAAAAAACCGCCGCCCCCGCCGGCGTTCGGCGAGGCACTCCGCCTCATTTACATTGGCTACAATGACCGCGAGGAAACACTCATGCCCTCCGCCTTTCACCGGCATGAACACAACCTCGAACTCCAACTGATCTGTCAGGGGCGCGGTCACATTCGCATCGGCAGCCGCATGTATGACGTGCAGCGCGGCGATGTCCTCGTCTACAATCAGGGCGTCCTCCACGACGAGAGCGCAGATCCCACGACGGGACTCTGGTTCTACAACTGCGGCATCAAGGGACTGCAGCTGGCGGGACTGCCCGAGAACTTCCTCCTGCCGGATACAACGGCTCCGCTCCTCCATGCGGGCAATCTCATGCCGACGCTCCGCTCCCTCTTCCGCATCCTCTACGGACAGGTGCAGCAAAAGCACACAGACAGCGATGCCATCACCTGCTCCATCCTCAGAGCACTCCTGCAGATCCTGCTCTTTCAGCTCCCGCACGAGCCGATCTCCCCCGTACGCGAAAAGGATTGCCTCTTCATCGCGCTCAAGGACTACATCGACCGTCACTTCATGGAGGAGCTGTCCGTCGAAACGCTGAGCGCACGCATCCACATGAGCACCTCGGGGCTTGCTCATCAGTTCAAGAAGCGCTTTGGCTTCGCGCCCATCCAATACATCATCCGCCGCCGCATCGGCGAGGCACAGACCCTCCTCGTCACGACCGACCTCTCCATCACCGAGGTGAGCGCGCGCATTGGCTTTGACAACATCAGCTATTTCAACAATCAGTTCAAGAAGTTCACTGGGCTATCCCCACAGAGCTACCGCAAATACAAGGTCGGCATGAACCAGTACAAGCAGCTCGGCGAGATCGCAGGGCAGGAGCGCCGCCGCTAGCGTATCGAAAGCGGCACGCAGAATTTCCCATGGGGCCTCTCCTTTTGCAGAAAAGTGCAAGTCACAGTGCTTGCACTCTTTTTTTTACGAAAAAACAGGCAGAAACGGGAAAGCACAACCCCGACACCTGCGCTACAATAGAATCACGATAAGAAGTGGACAGCTTATCATAGGTTTTCATCATCTGAAAAAAGGAGCACGGACTATGAAGATCAGCATGAATCAGGCGACTTGCCTGGAGAAATCCAGTCTAGCGAAAGACATGGAACTCTGCGAAAAGTACGGATTCGACATGATCGAACCGCGCACGATGGACGGCATCCCGAACTATCTCAAGAACCACACGATCGAGGATCTCGCCGCCGCCCTCAAGAGGCACAAGCTCGAACCGCTTGCCTTCAACACCCTGTGCTTCTTCAACAACCGCAGTCCCGAGGACTACGCAAAGGTACTCGACGAGCTGCGACAGATGTGCGAATGGGGCAAGGTCATCGGCTGCAAGA
>JABZYJ010000026.1 GCA_015265235.1 Selenomonas sp.
CACTCTTCCCGATGGGCGTGTCCGTTATCTTCCATGATTCTATAGAGCCACCTGCCTCGCGCAGGGAAAAAATAATCACCCATAAGATTTACTCAATTTATAAATCCTAAAAAGGAAAATACACCTCCACCGCGAATATTTAGAATATAGCACGTTCTTCTGCGTGCTTCATCGTTCATTGTATCGAATCTTATGTGTATGGACAAAGGAGAGATTCACTCATGGCAATCATCGAATCAGAGCACATTGATGCCGAGAAGCGCTTTGGCGGCAACGGTACGATCCACATTCAGAAGCTCCTCACGCCGAAGGAACTGGACGGAAAGTGCGCCATGTTCGCACGTGTGACGATCCCGCCCCATGCGTCGATGGGCGCACACAAGCACGAGGGCAATACGGAGACGTATCACATCCTCTCGGGGCGTGCCCGCTACAACGACAATGGCAAGGAGATCGAGATCGGCGCAGGTACGACAACATTCTGCGCGGACGGCGAAGTGCACGCGATTGCCAATGCCTCCGAGACCGAGGATCTCGTCTTTATGGCGCTGATTATCAATAAGTAATTTCCGTAGAAAAGCGACTGCTGTACGTAGTTCCCCTTCGTACAGCAGTCGCTTTTGTATTGTATGGATTCACTCATACCGCAGGGCGTCGATCGGGTCGAGGCGTGCGGCTTTACGGGCGGGATAGATGCCGAAGAAGAGGCCGATCCCGACGGCAAAGGAGAAGGAGACGAGGATGGGCAGGACAGCAATGGTGGTTTTCAGTCCGCCGAATCCACCGATTGCCTTCGAGATGGAGATACCGAGGATGATGCCGAGCACACCGCCGACGATGCCGATGACCATGGACTCAATCATGAACTGCATGAGCACGTTCGATGAGGTTGCGCCGAGTGCCTTGCGGATGCCGATTTCACGCGTACGCTCCGTGACGGAGACCATCATGATGTTCATGATGCCGATGCCGCCGACGAGCAGCGAGATGCCCGCGATCGAGCCGAGGAGGAGCGTCAGCATATTCGTGTTTTCGGTAAAGCTCTCCATGAGGCTGGTCATGTTGCGGACGTTGAAGTCGTCCTCCGCGCCCGTGCGGATGTGATGCCGCTGACGCAGGAGTGTCTCAATATCCGCCTGTACCTCATCCATTTTCTCGGGCGAGGAGACCTGTATATTGATGGAGTGCACGTGCGTGATGGCGAGCATACGCTCCTGCGCCGTCGTCAGAGGGATGTAGATCACATCGTCCTGATCCTGTCCGATGGACTGCCCCTTGCTCGCCGTAATGCCGATGACCTTGAACGGCTGATTGTTGATGCGGATATTCTTTCCGACAGGATTCTCCGTGCCAAAGAGGTTGGACGCGACCGTCGGGCCGATCACTGCAACGCGGCTGCGTTTCTGCATATCGCTCGTCGTAATGAATGTCCCGTTCTCCACCTTCAGCGAGCGGATCTGCATCAGCTCCGGCGTCACGCCATCCACCTGCGTATTCCAGTTGAGGTTGCCGTTCACGACCTGATAGGCGCTCGAGACGGTGGGCGATACATAGTCAATGCCTTTGATCTTGCTCTGAATTGCCTTCGCATCGTCGTATTTCAGGGACTTTCGCGTGCCCGCCTTGCCGCGCACACCGCCCTGATTGGACGAGCCCGGCATGACGATGAGCATATTCGACCCGAGACTCGCGAAGGAGTCCGAGACGCTCGTACGCACGCCCATGCCGATAGAGACCATGGCGATGACCGCGCCCACGCCGATGATGATGCCGAGCATCGTGAGGAGGGAGCGCAGCTTGTTGGCGAGCAGTGCGTTCACTGCCATGCCGAAGCATTCCTTAAACAACATCCATCACGACCCCCTTCCCCTCATCACGTGTGATCTTCCCGTCACGCACGAGAAGCTGACGGCTCGCGCGCAGGGCAATCTCCGGCTCATGGGTGACGAGGATGATCGTGTGCCCCTTTTCGTGCATCCGCTCAAAGATATCCATGATCTCCGTCGTGGACTTCGTATCGAGGTTGCCCGTCGGCTCATCCGCCATGATGATATGCGGATCGTTGACGAGAGCGCGGGCAATGGCGACGCGCTGCCGCTGGCCACCCGAGAGCTCGTTCGGCAGATGCTGTCCGCGATCGCCAAGCCCCACGGCGGCAAGCATCTCCTGTGCGCGCTCCGTCCGCTCGTGGCGCGCCCACCCCGCATACACGAGCGGCAGAGCGACGTTGTCGAGCGCCGAGATGCGCGGCAGCAGGTTGAAGTTCTGAAAGACGAACCCGATCTTCTTGTTGCGCGTCATGGCAAGCGCATCGTCGTCGAGGCCCGCTACCTCATCGCCGTCGAGCCGATACGACCCCTCCGAGGGACGGTCGAGGCAGCCGAGAATGTTCATGAGCGTGGATTTTCCCGAGCCGGAGGGTCCCATGAGCGCTGCGAACTCCCCGCGTCGGATATCGAGGTCGATGCCGTCCAGTGCGGCCAGCATCTCGCCGCCGATGCGGTAGACCTTGCGGATGCCGCGCAGGCGAATCGTGCTCGTCTCTTTGCTTTGCATCATGACCTCCGATCACATCGGCGGAGGTCCGCCGTGATCCTTCGTGCTGCTCGTCGATTTCTTCGCCGTATAGCTGTTGACGATGCGCTCGCCCTCACTCAGCCCCGACAGTATCTCGACATACTCATCGCTGTATATCCCTGTCTCAACATACCGCTGTTCCTGTATCCCGTCGTCGTTCAGTACGAGCACGTACGCCCCTGCCGCATCCGTCTTGAGCACAGAGAGCGGCACGACGAGAGCGTTATCCTTATCCGCTGTGTCGATGACGACACGCGCCGTCATGGCAGGGAGAAGGAGGTTGTCGGGATCATCCACATCCAGCGTGACATAGTAGTAGATGACGCTCGCACTCGATGCAGCGGAGGAAGAACTCGACGAGCTCGTATCCCAACTGTTTGTCACATCCGTCTGCGAGATCTTGGAGACGCGTGCCGTAAATGTCTTATCCGTAAAGGCATCCACACTGAACGTCGCACTTTGGCCGATGCGAATGTTGCCGATGTCCGTCTCATCCACCTTCGCCTTGATCTGCTTCTTTGAGAGGTCTGCGATGCGCATGATGACCGTCGGATTATCCGATCCCTGCACGGCCATCGTCCCTGCGTTCTTCGGCTCGCCGACGACCACGCCCGAGATCGGTGCGGTGATGATCGTCTCATTCGCGTCGGAGTTCGCCTCCTCAAGCGTGGACTGCGCCGTATCGTAGTTGTACTCTGCATCTTCAAGATCGGATTTCGACTTTGCGCCGATGCTCTCAAGATAGCTCATACGGTTGTACTTCGCGCGCGTATTCGTTACGCGGTACTGTGCCTGATCGCGCTTTGCCTCATAGTCTTTTCCGTCGAGGGTGGCGACGATCTGCCCCGCCGTCACGGTATCGTTCTCCTTGACGAGCACGGAACTGATGCGCGCCGTGATCTTCGAGCTGACCTCAACGGAGTCCACGGGGCGGATCGTTCCTGTCGCCTCGACGGTGGACTTGATGTTCATGCGCTCGGCGACGACCGTCGGAACGTCCTTCGCCGCTTCGTTGGCCGCGCTCCTAGTATAGTAGGCATACCCGCCGCCGGCAATCAGGGCGGCGGTCAAAACGGCGATGCCGATGATTGTTCTGCGTTTCATGATTTCTCCCCCCGCGCTGCCGCATCCGTCCCCTCAGCGTATGCCGCCCGCGCCGCCGTACGCTCCTCATCTGTCACGGCGGGCAGTCCCTCTGCTGCCGCATGCTCCTCCGCAGAGAGTTCCTTCCCCATCAGGCTCTCCACCTGTGCGCGATAGCGTGCATAGTCGTATCGTGCGCTGAGTGCATTTTGCCGCGCTGTCGTGAGCGCGGTCTGCGCATCGAGAATATCAAGGAGTATGCCCTCGCCCGCACGGTAACGTTCCGATGCAATACGGTAATCCTCCTCTGCCTGACGCACGGCATCCCCCGTCGAGGTAAAGCGCTGCTCCGCCTCGCGCATATTGAGATACGCCTGCCGCAGATTCAGATCGATGCTCTCCTCAGTTTTCTTGACATTCAAGAGGGCGATGTCACGCTCCGCCTCCGCCGCGTCGATGGCACCGCGCGTCACATTACTGTCGAAGATGTTCCAGTTCACACCGACCGAGGCAGACACATCAGAGGACGTGTCGCTGTGCGGACGAAACTGGCTCGTCAGCCCCGTACCGAGGGTCAGATTCACCGTCGGTTTCTTCCCCGCGCGCGCAATATCCACCGCCAGCTCGCGCTGCTGCAGCGTCTCACGCTGTGCAGCGAGATCAAGCCGCATGCGCTGTGCGTAGGAAATACAGTCCGTCAACGCCCTGCCAAACGGCTCGTAGGAGACCTCTGTCGTCAGCTGCAGGGGCTCGGATCGGTCAATGTTGAGCAGATTGCGCAGCGCCGCGAGGTTCACCTCGTAGCTGCTCTCGGCACGGATGAGCTCCTGCCGTGCATTCGACAGCTCCACCGAGGAGCGGATCACGTCAATTTTGGCCTGTGCTCCTGCCTCGTAGAGTGCGTTGACATTCCGCAGATGGGCGTCGTATTTGTCCACGCTGTCGCGTTGGACTTCGATTTTCTTCGCTGCCTCTGCCGCGTTCCAGTAGGCAGCAATGACCTCGTATTTCAGCTCCTCACGCGCACGCTCCGTTGTCAGGCGCGCCGCATGTGCACCGATCTCCCCCGCACGAATCCGCGCCTCGTTCGCTCCACCGCTGTAGAGCGGCAGACTGGCCGAGAGGCTGACCCCGTTGCTCGCCTGCTCACTCGCATCGCTCGCCTTCGATGTACGCAGACTATCGCTTGCTCCAACCGAGATGCTGTTCTTCCCGCGTGCCTGACGCAGGGCGGCATCGGCAGAGCGTTCCCCCTCGCGCGTGATGCGCAGTCCTGTATTCGCCGAAAGTGCCGTATCTATCGCATCTTCGAGGCTAAGCCGCATCGCATCCGCAGACAGCGGGAATGTCAGCACTGCGCCCACGAGGAGCGCGGCAAAAGCACGCTGGCGCCTATTCTTCATCATAACCACCTCAACTTATGGAATCCCTTTTCATCCCGATAAGAATGCGCCCATGCTACAGCAAGGGCGCTATATTCTTCTTAGCATACGGTTATTTTTCCCTTAAGGAAGCATATCAATGAGCCCTTAAAGACTTGGATGCTCCTCAAGATACTTCTTTGCCGCCTCGAACTGGACATCCGTCGTGTCCTGCGGCGAACGCTCGACGACAATATCCGGCGTAATGCCCGTGCCGTCAATGGAGCGGCCATTCGGCGTAATGTACTTGGCAATGGTCAGTTTCAGCCCATCGTCATGGAAGAGCGGCATCACTGCCTGCACTGACCCTTTCCCATAGGAAGTCGTGCCGATGATGGTCGCTGCGCCCGTATCCTGCAGTGCCCCTGCCAGAATCTCCGACGCGCTCGCGCTGTTCTCATCGATGAGCACAACAATCGGATACTTGCGCGCCTCGAGATGCGAGCGGTAAACCTCCGTATCGCCGTCGCGGTTGATGACAGAGACGATCGGCCCCGCCGGTACAATCTGCTCGGCGACGGCAACACAGCTCGTAATCAATCCGCCCGGATTCTCACGCAAATCGATGATGAGCGAGGTCATGCCCGCCTCACCGAGACGCGCCATCTCTGCGGCAAACTCATCGCCCGTGTGCTCGGCAAATGACGCGATGCGGATGTAGCCGATCGTCGTTCCGTCGAGCATCACACCGCGCACGGAGTGTACCTGTATCACATCGCGCGTGATCGTCACGTCCTGCTCTGCGCCGTCATGCAGGATGCGCAGCGTCACCTGCGTCCCGACCTCACCACGGATACGGAGCGCGACCTCCTCACTCGGCAGCTCGCTCGTTGGCACACCGTCCACGGCGAGGATCTCATCGCCCGCACGCAGTCCCGCTGCCTCACCGGGCGTTCCATCAAGCACGGAGATGATCTTTACCGTCCCGTCCTTAAAGCCCATCGTCACGCCGATCCCGCCGAACGAGCCCTCCGTCTGCTGCCGCAGCGTGCGGAACATCTCGGGCGGCATATAGACCGAATGCGGATCACCGAGAGAGGCGACCATCCCGTCGATGGCACCATCCACGAGTGTACTGGTGTCAGGCGCGTCCACGTAACGCGACTGGATGAACTTCATCACGCCGAACAGGCGGATAACATCATCGCCGTAGATGCCCATCGAGCGCAGGAAGACCCCCGCCGCAAGCACCGTCAACATACTGCCGCACAGAATCGAGATCATGGCGGTCAGAACAATCTTTTTTTTGCTCATATCCTCTTCAATTCATTGATGAGCGGCGTTCCGCCTGCTCACAAATACGACAGCGGATTGACCGGCTCACCGTTTTCACGCACCTCAAAGTGGCAGTGCGGTCCCGTCGAGTTGCCCGTAGACCCGCAGTAGGCGATCACGTCGCCCTGCGAAACGTTCTCACCCACGCTGACATTCAGTGACTGACAGTGTCCATACAGCGTTGATATGCCGCCGCCGTGATTGATGATGACGGCGTTGCCATAGCCCGAGATCCAGCCCGCATATTCCACCGTTCCCGCCTGTGCCGCACAGATTGCATCGCCGTAATCACCGCCGATGTCGATGCCGCTGTGGAAGCGCTGTGCGCCCGTGATCGGATGAACACGCCAGCCAAAGTCCGACGTGATCGGTCCGCCCAGCGGCCAGATCATCGCGCCCGAGCCCTGCACGGGGAGGTTGCGCAGGCCGCTGCGCTGCAGCATCCGCGTGATGCGCTCTGACGCCGCGCGTGCCTCGTCCTGCTTGCGCTCGATGGTCGCCTTATCGTACTTCATCTGCTCGATGATTGCACGCTGCTTCTCGACCTTATCCTCCATCGCGAGGCGCGCCTCGCGCGCCTCCTTCTCGAGCGGCTCCTGTGCCGCCCGATCCTTCTCCAGCTCCTCCTTGAGCGCACGCATCGCGTCACGGTCGGCAAGCACGGCATGAACGAGATCATAATCCTGCTTGATGACACGCTTCAGAAGGTCCATGCGCGTGAGAAAATCGGAGAAGTCCTTTGCCCCGAACAGCACATCGATATAGGAAATCTGCCCGTTGATGTAGATATCGCGGACGCGCTTCCCGAGGGCCGCACTCTTGCGGTCGTACTCGCGCTCCGTGACAGCGAGTTTCTCCTCGTTCTCCTCGAGGCGTTCAAGCGTCTTGTTCAGCTCCGCGCGTCGCTCCTTATGCGTCGCGATTGCCGCATTTGCTTCCTCATCCAGAACTCGCTTCTGCTCCGAGAGCGAGTTGATCTTTCCCGCCAGCTCATCGCTCTGGCGTCCCAGATCCTCCACCTGTGCATCGTAGCTGTCGCGCTCCTCCTCGAGGCTCGCCGCCCATCCCTGCCCCGCTGTAAGGACGGAGACAGCGAGAGATGCACAGAGGATACGTTTTGTCACTGCATTCATCGCTTACACCTTCAGGAAACGCTTCAGCGACACCCACGCACCTGCCGCGCCGATCGCCATGCCGAGCAGGACGATCACAATCCCCACATACGTCATAAACGGCGACTGCGGAATGAGCGGGAAGAACGCCAGTGTATCATATACCTTGTTGACGACGCCTGCGTAGAAACTGCGCAGGACGAGGGCGGAAATCACACCGCCGATGAAGCCGAGCACAATGCCCTCCAGTACGAACGGCCAGCGGATGAACTCATCCGTCGCACCGACGTACTTCATGATGGCGATTTCGCGCCGCCGCGCAAAGACCGTCAGACGGATCGTATTCGCGATGATAAAGATTGTCGCACCGCCGAGCAGGAGGATCAGGAGAACACCGAAGAGACGCACCAGACGCGTGATATCAAAGAGATGCTCCACCACATCCTGCCCGTATTTCGCGGACTCGACGCCATCCATGCGCTCAATCTGCTTGGCCGCCGTCTCCACCATGTCCGGCTGACGCACAGTCACCTCATAGGCGTTCGGCAGCGGATTCTTGTCGCCGAGCGCATCGAGCAGATACTTCTGCTCGCCCAGACGCTCAGAGAGACGCTCCTTTGCCTCGTCACGCCCGACGTACTTCACGGACTCGATGCCCTGGAGCGCCTTGATCTTGGCACCGACATCCTGCTCTGCGTCCTCGCTCAGATCATCCTTTAGATAGACGCTGATCTGCACCTGCGACTCGAGCATCGACGCCGCGCGGTTCATATTGAGTGCGAGAATGAGGAATACGCCGAGGATAAAGAGGGAGACAGCGACCGTACCGACCGCCGCAAACGTCATCCAATTGTTGCGGCGCAGGGAGCGCAGAACCTCCTGCACATAGTACTCCGCCGTCCTAATTTTCATATCCGTACCCCCCGCGCTGCTCATCGCGCACGATCTTGCCGTCCTCAATGGCAACAACACGGCGCTGCATCGTATCGACAATGTTCTTATCGTGCGTTGCCATGACAATCGTCGTCCCTGCCGCATTGATGCGCTTGAAAATATCCATAATATCCCAGCTCGTCTCCGGGTCGAGATTTCCTGTCGGCTCGTCGGCGATGAGGATCGCAGGATCGTTGACGATGGCGCGGGCTATCGCCACGCGCTGCTGCTCGCCGCCCGAGAGCTGTGAGGGGAAATCGCGATACTTGTCACGCAGTCCGACCACGTCGAGCACAGCGTTGACGCGCCGCTGGATCATCTGGCGCGGCGCCTCGATAACACGCATGGCGAACGCCACATTCTCATAGACCGTCTTATCCGACAGGAGGCGGTAGTCCTGAAAGATGACCCCCAGACCGCGCCGCAGATACGGTACGTCGGTCATATCCATGTGCACGACATCGTGCCCGTTGACGAAGAGCTCACCCTCCGTCGGCAGCTCCTCACGAAACAGCATCTTGATGAACGTGGATTTCCCCGCGCCGCTCACCCCGACGACAAAGACAAACTCTCCCTTGGCAATCTCAATGTTCACATGGTCCAGTGCCACAGCACCATTCTCATATATCTTCGAGACATTTTTCATTCGAATCATGCGGTTCGTCTCATTCCTCTCCAATGCCAGCGCATGCGTCCCAGCATATACGCTAAAAAACCATTTTTTATTATAGCACAAATTGAAAAAACCACAAAATATTGCGTTGTCTTTTTCTCGCGCGCATGATATTCTCTTGCTCATGAGAATTTATTTCATTGATAGGAATACTACACCATGATCCTGAAAAAAATCTTTTTCTCCATCCTCGGATTTCTCAGCTTCGGACTCGGCATTCTCGGGGCATTTCTCCCCATTCTCCCGACCGTTCCCTTCATCCTGCTCGCTGCATACTGCTTTGCACGCAGCTCCCGCCGCCTCGAGAACTGGCTGCATACGACGCGTATCTACCGCACAACGCTGCTCCTTATGCGCCAAGGGCGACGTGGTATGACGCCGATGGAAAAACTCCGCATCATGCTCCCCGTCACCACACTCATGGGGATCTCCTTCCTTCTCGCCGATCACCTGCACGCACGCATCGCCATCGGCGTTGTATGGACGGCGCACGTCCTCTTCTTCCTCTTTCGCGTACCGAGCAGATAGTGACCTTCATTTGTCGTGATAACTTTTATCTTTTTCTAATACATACTTGACAAAAAGTCAAAGATTCGATAGCCTATACTTATCGTATAATAAATTTTTCAGTGATTGGACGAGGGCAACGGTATGAATTTTATCTTTGTATCTCCGCAGTTCCCACACGTCTACTGGAACTTCTGTGACCGCTTGAAGAAAAAAGGGGTAAACGTTCTCGGCATTGGCGATACGCCCTACGACCAGCTCACGCGCGAGATGCGCGAGGCACTAACCGAGTACTACTTTGTCCCTGCACTCGACGACTATGACCAGATGCTGCGCGCCGTCGGCTTCTTCACGTTCAAGTACGGGCGCATTGACTGGCTCGAGTCCAACAATGAGCACTGGCTCATGAATGACGCTCGTCTGCGCACGGACTTCAACATCCGCACGGGCTGGCAGAGTGCAGACATGGAGCATATCAAGAGTAAATCCGCCATGAAGGCGTACTACCAAAAAGCGGGTATCCCGACGGCACGCCTCGTCCGTGCGACCACCCTTTCTGCCGCCGAGGATTTTCTCGATACCGTCGGCTACCCCGTCATCGTCAAACCGGATGTCGGTGCAGGTGCGACGGGCGCTTACCGCATCGACACGCATGACGAGCTGCGGCATTTCTTCGCATCAAAGCCCGACGTCACCTATGTCATCGAGGAATTTGTCGCAGGCGATATCTGCTCCTACGACGCCATCGTCGATGCGGATGCGAACCCGATCTTTGAGTCCATGACCGTCTGGCCGCCGACCGTCATGGACATCGTTCTCTATCAGCTCGACCTCTCCTACTATACGGTACCCACTGTCCCAGATACGGTGAAGCGGATGGGACGCGCCGCGCTGAAGGCGTTCCGCGTACACAGCCGTTTCGTCCACTTTGAGTTCTTCCGCCTGACCGAGGCAAAAGCAGGGCTCGGCGCCGTCGGCGACTACGTCGGGCTCGAAGTCAACATGCGGCCGGCGGGCGGCTACACGATGGATATGACGAATTTCGCACACTCCACCGATGTCTATGAAATATGGGCAGACATGATTACGGCAAACCGCCGCCTTCTCCCCGACTGCGGCGTACACTGCTGCTGTGCCTACGCGGGACGACGTGATTTCCACCGCTACGTACACACACATGAGGAAATCCTCAGCCGCTACGCGGACAGCATCGTCATGTGCGAGCGTCTGCCTGAGGTCATGTGGCCACAGATGGGCAACCAGATGTATATGGCAAAACTCCGCGATCAGGAGGAAACGGATGCGTTCATCCGATTCGTACAGGAACGCGTGAAATAACGACACGAAAGCATGAACTGCTGCACATCTCCCTATCAATTCGCAGCATCCGTTCCCCGTAAGCAGCAAAAGAAGCACAAAAAGAGCCTATCGTACGAAGTTTACAGTTTCGTGCAATAGGCTCTTTATCTCTGATTCAATTTCGCACCCAGCCGTACTGCGTGAGATTCGAGGTATAGTGCAGGCGGTCAACAAAATCTTCATTGGTCGCGCCCGTACGGAAGATCGGCACACGCTCAAGGGCGAAGACGTTGCTGTTGCGGTCAACATTGCTGTACTTGACCGTAAAGCCTGCCTTATACCCTGCCTCCTTCGCGAGCTCTGCGATATGCAGATCGTGGGCGCCCGTCGGATAGGCGATGAACTCGACGGGATGCCCCAATTCGCTCTCCGCCTGCCGCTTGGACTCCACAAGCTCCTCGCGAATACGGTCATCCGGCAGCTCCGGCAAAGCCGCATGCGTCACCGTATGCGACTCAATCGTAACACCGCTCTTTTCCATCTCGCGCACCTGATCCCATGTGAGATAGCCCTTGCGCTTGCTCAGGAAGCCCGTGACGACAAAGACCGTTGCCTTGAGGTGATACTTTTTCAGAATGGGAAACGCATTGGTATAGTTATCAACGTAGCCATCGTCAAACGTGATGAGCACAGGACGCTCGGGCAGAGACCCCGTGCCTGCCAGATAGTCGTATAGCTCATCGGGGCTGATCGTGTGATAGCCATGATCGACGAGATACTTCATCTGCCAGTCAAAATCCGATGGCTCAACCGCAAGGGAGAGGAAACGCGAATTGATCATGTGGTAGTTGAGCACAGTCACCTTCACATCGTCCTCGGGGGGCGGCGAAAGTGAGGGCGCAGGCGTTTCCTTCGGATGTCCGATAATGAGCAGGACACCGAGAAGAATGGCAAGGACAGCAAGCAGGGACCAGAACTGCCGTCCGCTGATCATCTGTTTTATGTTCACGCCATCCCCCCGTCAGAAAAGTACTTTATTGATTATTGTACTTGTATTTTGACGGGAAATCAACACGGGCACAAAAAAAAGACTGCCAGACCGGCAGTCTTCATATTGTCGCTCAGAATTACGATGCCGCCGAAATGCGGGAAAGGTATCGCGTCAGCATGACTGAGATTTATTTTTTCGCCCAGACCACCGCCATGAGATCCTCATACACGGTCTCGAGCTGCTGCACGAGAATCGGCAGGAGCGTCTGAATCATGCGGCTGTCGAAGGTCTCATCGACGAACGGGATACAGACATCGAGATAGATGTTGCCGTCCTCACGGAGATAGTACTTGAAGATCTTGTACTCCGCATTGAGCATATTGAGATGGCTCTTGATGCTGTCGATGTTCTTCTCGTTGATGCCCGTCGCAACCTGCGTGCGGATGATCGTAAAGATGCTGTCGTCGATGAAGATCGCCATCGGCATGATCTGCCCCTTCGCCTCGATGCGCGAGCGGAAGATCGTCGTGTGGAACTCATCGGAAAGTGCCTGCGACTCAAAGTAATTGATGTCGTTATCTTTGAGGAATGCTTGGAACTTTTCCGCCTTCGTCGCACCCTCTGCGGCAGCAGCTTCCTTCTTCTCGATCAGCTTCTCTGCCTGCTTTTCGAGCTTCGGCTCTTTCTCCGTGCTCTTTGCCATGTAAATGTGCCTCCCTTATCCGTTACGAGTAAATGCTCCCATGACTATTTTACCATAGTTTTTCATCTATTTGCAAGAAAAAACCGCTGTCACGCGGTTTTTCTTCAAAAACTGTGTGCAGCGGTATATTTCATGTCAGGCCGTTCTTTTGCGCAGAATGAACGCACGCACAAAGAGTGCCGTAAAAAGGATAGCGAAGCCGATGCCCGCCGGATAGGTAATGCTCGTCGGCAGACCAAAGCCCTCCGGTGCCTGCAGGAGGTAGGTCGTCGTCACCGCCGACATAAAGATCGCAGGCACGAGCGCGATCACGTATGCATACGAGCCCGGTTTATTGAGGTAGAGGTATGCCGTGCCCGTCCAGAGCATAATCATCGCGAGTGTCTGGTTTGCCCACGAGAAGTAACGCCAGATGATGGAGAAGTCCATCTGCGAAAGAATCAAGCCGATGGCGAGCATCGGGATGGCGATCATCAGACGCTTCGATGACTCCTTCTGTGGAACGTTCAACCAGTCGGCAAGCGTCAGACGCGCCGAGCGGAAGGCCGTATCGCCCGAGGTGATCGGGCAGGCGATAACGCCCAGCATCGCGAGAATAGCACCGATGCTGACCCCGCCGACACCGATTGCCCCCATGAAGCCGTTGCAGACCTCGTAGACAACGCCGCCGGGGCCGGCCTCCTTGAGTGCCGCGCCGAGCCCCGGTGTGCCGTCGTAGAACGTCGCACCTGCCGCCGCCCAGCAGAGCGCAATGATGCCCTCAGCGACCATTGCGCCGTAGAACACGGGGCGTCCCATGCGCTCATCCTTCAGGCAGCGCGCCATGATCGGCGACTGCGTCGCGTGGAATCCAGAGACTGCACCGCAGGCAACGGTGATGAAGAGCAGCGGCCAGATCGGAAGATGCTGCGGATGCAGGTTCTCCAGCGTCATCTCGGGCATCGTATGTCCGCCGACACCGAAGAGCATTCCGCCCATGATACCGAGTGCCATGACGATGAGACAGATGCCAAAGAGCGGATAGAACCGTGCGATGATCTGGTCGATCGGCAGCAGGGTTGCCAGCGTATAGTAAATAAAGACGACAGCGAGCCAGAAGAGGACCGCCTGCCCCGTCAGCTTGGAAAGCAGCATCGCAGGTCCCGTCATGAACACGACACCGACGAGAACGAGGAGGACAATCGAAAATACGCGCATGACCTGAAGCATGATATGCCCCAGATTCTTGCCGACGACCTCCGAGAGGCTTTTTCCATCCTCACGGAACGAAATCATGCCCGAGAGATAGTCATGCACGCCGCCTGCAAAGATCGTACCAAAGACGATCCAGAGGTAGACGCTGGGTCCCCAGAGCGCTCCCGCAAGCGCACCGAAAATCGGGCCAAGTCCTGCAATATTGAGGAGCTGGATGAGAAACACCTTCCACGTTGGCAGTGGGATATAGTCCACGCCATCTTCCAGACGAATCGCAGGTGCTACCTCCCCCGTACGCCCGAATGCCCGATCGACGATTGCCCCATAGACGAGGTAGCCCACGATGAGCGTTGCGAGCGCGCCAAGAAATGTAATCATTGCTTGTCACTTCTTCCTAAAATAAATACACGATATGCCGGTGTGCACCGGCGCCCCCCAGGCCTGCCCTCCTTCTGCACAATGATAAAGAAGCCCCTTACAATCAGTCCTAAAGAATTATTAGCTTCTCGGCGATTATCATATCATAACTCCCCCCTCTTGTCTAATCTTTTCAATGTGCTATAATCATGAATACATTTCGCATGAGCCCCTTTCCGGCATGCAAAATGATATTGGAGGAGGTTGTTTTATGGGGCTTGATATTCTGCTGTTTCTTCTGCTTGGACTCTTCGTGGGCACGTTCGGCACGCTGGTCGGCATCGGCGGCGGACTGATCTGCGTGCCGATCTTCATCTTCTTTCTGTCGGACGGTGGGATCTATCCGTACTTTCACACGGCGGCTCAGATCACAGGCACATCGCTCGTCATCGTCTGTGCCAATGCACTCTCGGGGACATTTGCCTACATCCGTCAAAAACGCGTCTACTTCGCAGCAGCAGTCCCCTTTGCTCTTGCGACACTGCCCGGCGCATTCCTCGGCTCATACATCGTCGATGACTTCACGGGACCGATGCTCTACATATCCTATGGTTCGTTCCTCCTGCTGATGTCTCTTATGATGTACTGGAATGCCACGCACAAAAAGCACGCGGATGTGCACACCCTTCCCGCAGACTTCACCTTCAACCGTTCCCTCGGCGTTGGGGCAAGTGCAGGTGTTGGCTTTATCTCGAGCATCTTCGGCATCGGCGGCGGCGTGATTCACGTCCCCCTCATGGTCTACCTGCTCGGCTTCCCCGTCCACGTCGCGACGGCGACCTCGCATTTCGTCCTCGCCTGCTCGGCGGCCTTCGGCGTCATCAGCCACGTCTGGCTCGGTCACGTCATCTGGACGCCCGCCATCTGCATCTCCATCGGTGCCGCCATCGGCGCACAGATCGGAGCCGCCCTCTCGAAAAAGACAAAATCCAAGGTCATTCTCGTTCTGCTTGCTCTCGCCATGTTCGGGCTCGGACTCCGTCTGATCTGGATGAGCGGTATGCTCTGATCTGTCCATCAAAAAAGAATCGCCTCGGCATGAGGCGATTCTTTTTTTCCGCTCTGTCTATTTCGATCAGATCGGCTTGATCCCATACTGTGCAGCCTGTGCGGACTCGACGGCCTGATGTGCCAGGTCAATCGAGAGACCGAGGGTGCGCATGATCTTGTCGGGGTTGTGGAAGCCCATGCCGTTCTCGGCAGCGACCCAATCCCAGTACCACTGTGCTTCGCGGAGCTTTGCACGGGCATCTTCGAGCGATGCGTCGGGCACGCCTGCCTCCATTGCAGCCTTGACCGTAAGATGTGCCTTTGCGACCGACTGTCCCGCGATGCGCTGAACCTTAAAGGTATTGTCATGGATGGTCTTGACGCGGGCGACCAGAGTCTCCTCGCTCTCATCATGACACTTCAGACATGCTTCCTTCGTGTACTTCAGCGGACTCGACATCCAGTGCGATGTGTACTTCTTTCCGCCGTCACGCATATAGGGCATGTGGCAGTCCACGCAGGTAACACCGGCATCGGCATGGACGCTCGTCGCCCACGTCTCGAATTCCGGATGCTGCGCCTTGAGCATCATCGTCTTGGAGTCGGGGTGCACCCAGTCGCCCTTGAATCCGCCCGCCTGCCCGGTCTGATAGAACTTGTACTCGGACTCGGCATCGAGGCCGTTGTCGTACGGGTGGTTCACACGTCCGTCCTCAGCAGTGAAGTAGTACTCCGTATGGCACTGCGCACAGACATAGGCGCGCATATCATTATGTGGTGCGGCATTCACATCGACACCACGGCGTGCCATTGCCTCGATGAAGCCCTGCTGATAGACGCGCAGCTGCATCGTATCGGGATCGTGGCATGTCGAGCAGCCGAACCACTCATCGTCGGTGATGGGAGCCGCAACTTCATCAAACGGCTTCGATGCATACGCCCATCCACCTTCTTTGAAGTACACATCATAAACATACGAACCCTTGCACTGTAGACAACTCCCCTTCTGTCCCGGAAGCCTCTTCGTATGCAGGAGATCGTAGCCCGCATACGTATGCCCGCGGTCATCGTCATACTGGATGGCGAACTTGTATCCCTTGAAGTTCTCGAGCATCTCGGGCTGGTGTTCGAGATTGGAGTTGCCCTCCATGCTGCCGCCGTAGCCCGTGGGCGACGGGGCTTCCTCATTGTTCTTCATGAAGGAATTGTACTGGAGCGGATAGGCATCCTTGTACGCCTCTTTGCCGATCTTGGCTTCCGTCCCGCCTTGGATGGCGACCAGCTTCACGCTGTCGTCATTCGGCTGCGCACCGATGCGAACGGCAACGAATCCAAAGAACAGGGCACAGACGCCGGCAACACCCGCAATGATTTTCTTTCTGTTACTCAACTCTTATCCCCCCTTCTAAAGGATTGGAACCATGTGGAATCCGGCTGTGACACTTCGTGCAGGTCGCACTTCCGTCCTTGCCCTTATCCACGCATACATTGCCCATTGTCGAGCTGTGACAGCGCAGGCAGTTGCTGTTGACGATATCCCGCCCATGATCCGAGATCTTGATGTGCACGGGGTAGTCGTTCAGCACCTGATGCAGCGTATCGTGCATACCGGTCTGCCCTTTTTCAATGTAGTAAATGGCGACATTCTCGTGCGGCAGATGGCACTCCACACAGGCAACATTCGCATGGGTCGACATGGCATGTGTCGCCGCTTCGTGCTTCATGGCGTGACAGGTTCCGCAGAATTTCGGTGATGCCGACGCCTTGTCCATGACCATACCGCCCGCAACGACGATGATGCCCAGAACAAATGCGCCGATGACGCAGCGGAGTGTGTTCTGCTGCACGAACTCCTTCAAATTCATGTGTCCTTCCTCCCTTCTATGATTTCTTACCGAGCGGATCTTCCGCGTCACCCCCTTTGGCAGGACTTACCGTCTGCCGTGCCGCAACGAGACCGCCGATTGTCACGAGCACACAGGCGAGCCACAGGAGCGATATACCGGGCTTCGTACTGATGGAAGCCGTCACCGGCATCGCCATCTCCTCCGCCAAGGAGGGCAGAATCTCCAGCCGTATATCACGCTCATCCGCAGATACACCTGTGAGGCGTATGCGGAATTTTCCATCCATCACATCGATCGGGCGGGATGTTCCCCCCGTATCGGTGGCAAGTATCGTTGGTTCGACCGTATCCACTGCCTCTCCGTCCGTCAGCTCGATCTGCGCTGTGACGAGGGTCTTTCCGCCGCCCTGCGGTTCAAAGGATACCCCCTCATAGCGGTAGGCATAGTCGTTGATGCCCATAACCGTCCTGCCGCGCCGCAGGATCATCTCGTCATGCT
>JABZYJ010000270.1 GCA_015265235.1 Selenomonas sp.
AATATCGAAGATAGTCAAACAGCCAATACGTCAGCAGCGCGGCGTTTTTGTATTTTTCATTTACGAGATAGCGCATGTGCCGGGCATACTTTCGCAGTAAAACGCGTTGTGCTTTAATCAGCTCGGTAATATTTTCCGGCTTCTTTAGATCCATGTCTGGAGCCCCTCCTTTATGGCGGCTTTTTGTAAAAATGTCTGCGCCCTCTTCAGCTCCACAAAATTCTCCGGCACGCCGACGGATCGCGCGAGCTGGTAGATGGAGCAGTCCGGGTACTCACGCAGCAGATCGTCAGGAAGGAGAAGCTCGACGGCGAACGTGTTTGCCTGCCGTTCAAATCGGCTGTGTGGGTTGTACGTCCGCGTATCCATAAAAACCGTGTTTAGATTTCGGTGCAGCTGCATGTGCCCGAGCTCGTGCGCGAGAACAAAACGTGCGGTGACCTCGTCCAGATCCTCAGAGAGATAGATGATATGATTGCGCTTATGATACTGGTAGAACCCGTTGAGATCGACGAGATGGCAGTAGATCAATATGATATCGAGTGCACGTACGATGGTAAAAGGATTGTTTGAGTTACACCGCCTCATGAGTTTGATTGCACATTCCCTTGCATTCATCGGTCAGTCCTCGTGACGGTACTTCTTCGGTGTGTACTTTGCCTTGTTGCGTTTCTTCGCCATCTCCATCCCGATCTGCATCGCGTCAAGGATGGATTGGATACTCTCGGGGCTTGCGGGCTGTCCGTCAAACATCAGCCCCTCCTCCTGCATGAGCTTTTCCTTCATCTCATCCATCAAGTGCATAATCTCGCGCTCGTCCTTCTGTGTGAGGTCGGGCAGATCGTCAGAGGCGGCGGGGGATTGTTCCCATCCCATAAGAGCCTCTGGCGTTGTTCTCAATGCCTTGGCGAAAGCAACTATCTTAGATTGTGGGATATCGTTCTCGCCTTTTTCAATTTTGTTGATAGACGAGCGAGATTTATACCCCATACGCCTTGCAAGCTCTTCTTGTGATATTCCGAGCTCTTCCCTGCGAGCGCGAATCCTCTTGTATATCTCCAACATATAAACACCGCCTAGCTATAAACTATAGTGTATGTTCAGTGTACTATATTGTTTCTTGAAAATCAACATTTATTTATCTTTGCAAATAAAAATGTTGACATATAATCCACGCGATGATATTATACGAGTGTAGATTTATATTCAACAAAGGAGGGGTGGGGATGACAAATACTGTAGAGTTTGAGATTGCGCTGAAGCGTGTAGGTCTAACGAAGAAAAAGGTTGCACAAAGCCTTGGTATTTCTGAAATGGGGCTGTACCAAAAGGTCAATAACATCACGGAGTTCAAGGCAAGTGAAATCTCAAAACTGTACGAGCTGTTGAAACTCAGCAACCTTGCTGAGCAACAGAAGATTTTTTTTGCCCGTTAGGTTGATTATAAATCAACATATTTCCATGCGGAGGGCGAAGGAGGCGCAGAGAGGAGGTGAGGGGATGGAGATCATCATCAAAGGCGAGGCAAAAGAAATCGCCGCCCTGCTACTGGAGATAGAGGGGCGGCGAGACAAAGCGGTCGATGTCGATAAGATTACTCAATCCTTGTTTAATGCTTTGAGCAGCACACGAAACATGAACGCTTCGTTGTAATCCATCGTCATCAAGGCGATGTGCGGGACAATCGTACCAATGGAAGTCGGATTTTCGCATTGATGA
>JABZYJ010000271.1 GCA_015265235.1 Selenomonas sp.
TTCCTGTACTTTGTCATGGGGTCATCTCCTTTGAAAATATATCATCCTACGATACTTATGTCGCTCAGCAGTTCCCACGGTGGACATGGCGCAGGTGACGCGCGGCGACGGCGGTGAGTGCGTCGATGGTCGCGATTGGTGTCGGCGGCGTCTGCATGCGGTGGCGCGGGAAATAGCGGCTGATGTGGAGCGGGAGGTCGGGTGAGAGCGCGGCGAGCCAGCGTGCCTCGGCGTCCATGTCGGCGGGGCTGTCGTTCATGCCGGGGATGATGAGGGTCGTCACCTCGACGTGGACGCCCGCGCGGACGGCGTGCGTGATGGTCTCGCGCACGGTCAAGAGGTCGCCGCCGAGCCGTCGGTAGAAGTCCTCGCGCCAGCCCTTGAGGTCGATGTTCATCGCATCGACGTGCGGGAGGAGGCGCGCGAGCGGCTCTGCGCAGATCGTGCCGTTCGTGACGAGGACGACGGCGAGCCCTGCCGCGTGGAGGAGCGGCGCGCAGTCCATGATGTACTCATAGGAGATGAGCGGCTCGTTGTAGGTGAACGCGACGCCGAGGTTGCCGTGCGGGGCGGCGTTCAGCTCCTGTGCGAGAGCGGCGAGACGCGCGGGCGGTTCGTTCTCCGTCGGTATGGCGGCATCTGCCGCCGCGATGTCTGCGTTCTGGCAGAACGGGCAGGCGAGATTGCATCCGTAGCTGCCGACAGAGAGGATCGCATGGCCGGGGTGGAAGTGGTGCAGCGGCTTTTTCTCGATGGGGTCGAGCGCGAGCGCGGTCAGCCGCCCATAGTTGGTCGGACGGATGACGCCGCCGACGTTCGTGCGCGCGCGGCAGAACCCCGTCTCACCCGCACGCAGGCGGCAGGCGCTCGAGCAGAGTGCAGATCCGCTGCTCGCATCGAAGGCGGCGCAAAGTTCCATTGCCACAGCGGCGGCTGTCTCCGTGATGCTGTGATGGATGCGATCCGTACAAAGAAAATACCTCTCACACCGAGGATGGTGTGAGAGGTATTTTCATATGCAAAATCAGAATCTCCAGTCAAAGCCTGCCTTGAAGGTGACGCCGCGCTGTTTGCCCGCCCAGCCCTCGACGGAGAGGTCGGCGGTGGCGCGCTTGCTGAGGTTCGTGCGGTAACCGAGCTCAAGGCTGCCCGAGAGGCCCTTGAGCGAAGGGCTTGGGGTATCGTAGGAGAAGCCGCCCGTGTGGTAGGTCGCCCCCGCATCGCCCTTGAACTCGTACTGAAGGGAGGTGCCGAGGATCAGCGCACCGCTCCCCTGCGGGATCGTCCAACGCGCACCCGTGCGCACGCGGTGGCTGTCGACGGCGTGGAAGTCGTAGCGGTCGCCGGTCGAGAGGGTTGCGCTCGCACCGTTTTGATGCGTGTAGAAGTAGCGGACATACAGTTCGCGCTCGGTGCCGCTCTCCGCCACACTCTTGTGTCCGAGACCGAGATGCGCACCGATGTAGTTCGCGTCCGTATCGTAGGATGCGCGGCGCGTGATCCCGCCGACGGGAAGGTCTGCCTCGTAGTCCGTGCTCATGCGGCCAAGGCGCACGCTGCCCTCGTAGAATATGCCGCCCTTTTTCTCCTGCTTGAGGAAGACGCCGCCGCCGACGTAGTGGGTATCGCCCTCGCCGTGCGTGCCGTCATCGAGGTAGGAGTCGTAGCTGCCGCGTCCGTACTCGACGATGGGACCGAAGAGGGTGCGGTCACTCC
>JABZYJ010000272.1 GCA_015265235.1 Selenomonas sp.
ACACGAGGATCGTCACAATGAGCATTGCGAGCAGCCCCGAGCCCCACCGCTTGCGGCGGATCGCGCTCGAGACGATCTGGCGGTACTGCGCAGGATTTGCCCACACAGGACGCTCGGGCCGCGGCTGAAGAAACAGCGTAAAGGGAACGAGCACAGAGACGAAGTAGATCGCATCGATGACCTTGCCCTGATTGTCAATAAACCATGCCATGTACGGAATGAGGTTTTCCGCACCGAACATCTGCCGCGCCATCAGCACCGTCAGAACGAAGATCACCTGCTGAATGGCGGTCGCCACGACCTGCACGGTAAACACGAAGACGAGGCGCCCATGATTGAGCGCCGCCGCCGCTTTATACGCCAGATAGCCCGAGAGGAAGCCGAAGAATATGCCGCCGAAAAAGCCGAGCATCTTGACGAGAAATGTCAACGTCAAATAGTTCCCCATCGCGACCTGTACGGTCCCGACGGGAATCAGCCAGAGTTCCAGCCCGTGATAAAGGCACAGCCCCAGCGTCAATGCCCCCGTGCCGAAACGGAAGACACGCTCCTCCTGCGGCGACCATTCCCGATGGAGACTGCGCAGAAGAATTGCACAGAGAAGAATCGCGCCGATGATATCGACGGTGATTGCCATGCTCTCGAAGATCTCGCGGTTGACCGCCGACTTCGTGCCGACACGCACCGCCGTCATAAAGAGCGAGAGGAAAAAGCCCCATTTGAGCACGCGTGTAAAGGTACGCCGTATGCTCTGATCGGGCAATGGCAAAATGATTGCAAGCAAAATACCGAGCGGCACGGCGAGCTTAATGCTCTCCTCCAGTGCCGGCACCAGCTGTTGAAGAAATGCCTGTAACATGTGTGAACCCTTTCCTATGAGAAAAGCCGCCGTCCCCCCCGGGGCGGCAGCCATTCTGTGATTGGGAGGGCACGAAGAACAAACGTATGCCCTTGCTGCCCATACGGAATTAAATTACCACTTGCGCGGAACGTAGTTGAAGACCCAGTGCAGCTTGACCGGCTCCGTCCAGAAGTGACCCGGGACACCCGTCTCCTTGTCCGTGTGGAGGAGGTAGTTCTGGCGTGCAGGGCTGTCGATCGAGAAGTCGCAGTCGTACGTGCCTGCGCCGAGCATCTTGACATTTGCGCCATAGTGCGGGCCATCATCTGCGCTCATCGGCATGAACACGCCCTCGATGCTCTCGCCCGTCTCACGCTTCGTGAACTTGTAGTGCACCGTCAGGTTCGGGATCCACTCGCCGACGCCGAAGCCGCACTCATTGCCCTCGGTTGCATGGATATCCGTCTCGATGTGGATATCTGCCTGGTCTGCCGGAAGGCTCATGCCGGCAGGCTCCATCGTCACCGGCTGGAAGTAGACGAGCGCCACCTTGAAGTGGTTCGTCGTATCCTCGATCTCATCGCCGATCGGGAACTCCTCGAACGCAGCTTCGCTGACGTGCGCGTTGATCGCGAACGTAGAGAACGCGACTGCACCGACGGCGAGAGCCTTTTTGAGCATACTGAGACTAGATTTCTTCATGGGAAAATCCTCCTTTGAAAGATGAACCTGACTTACGCTTCTGCCGCAGCAGAGCGTTTTTTATATGATACCATTGCAACTGCCGCGAGAACCAAGAGGATCTGCGGGACAATGGTTTCATAGGTGGGATAAAG
>JABZYJ010000273.1 GCA_015265235.1 Selenomonas sp.
GCCTATCTCGTTTCAATGCCGCACGCGGCTTTGTGGGTGGTGCAGCGCGGGTAGAAAGGTCCAACTATGGAAACGTTTGGAGTTTCAATGCCGCACGCGGCTTTGTGGGTGGTGCAACGTTCTTTGCACCGTCTCTATCATAGCAGAGACTACGCCAAATGACAAGTGTTTGCCCATGCAACAGAAAAGCCGCTGAATGGCGGCTTTTCTATATCTCCCATCACTTTCTTGGATGCGAGGCATCATAATCATCCATAGATCGAAGGATAAAATCAATTAAACTTACGTCACTTTGACTATAAGGAATCTTTGCAACATTATCATCATAACTCATAGAGGTATTATATCTTATCTCGTCAATCACCTTTTTTTCCTTTCCATCCTTACTAGAAACGACAACATAAGTCACATTTTTCATACTGTTATCTCTTGCAAAATCACTTTTCGTGGCAGAAACAAGAGTCACATTTTCAAAATGAAAAATATCTTTCTTTATTGCCGTTGCGATCTGTCCAGCAATATAATATCCGCGTTCTTTATCAACAACATCAGGTCGTCCATATACAGGAAGAGGACTTCCGTCCAGATAGACTTGACCACTGACCGGATCCATTTCTACACGTCCTTTCGAAGCCTTATAAATATAATCTTTTACTCGATCAAATCTCTTTTGGGTTTCAGGATGTGGATTTCGAAAGTTCTTCGGACGCTTTCCATCAGGGTAACGAATCTCATCAAGACGAAGGAATCGATCAAACTTTATCAGAGCTCCCCCAATGGAATACTCAGGAACATTCTCTAAGAATTTAAGTCCCCATTCGTCAGCGCCCTTTTCCTGACTAAAAGACATTTGTCGGTCAATCAAAGTATCAATAAGGTCTACGCCAATGCTCTGCGCCATCGCGCCACCGATCGATCCCGCATTTCCACCGAGCACTCCGGCAAGTAAATTCATCCCAAACTCTTTGTCATAACTCTCAAGGTGATCTTTCCCAGCCCAATGTCCAAACTCATGTCCCATAACAAATGCAACAGCAGAGGTGTTATAAATATTTGTTCTGTTGAGAGGGCGCATTTGGTCATAATTAACATACCCATCATTTTGATAGGTATTCATAAAATTCACCATTGAATCCGACATATATGAATATCCACCGGGAAGCATAAATGCGTTCGGCGAATCCGAATGATACAGCTTCATCGGAGAAAGCCATCGCTGATGAACACCATCATTCATGTTCAAATACATAGGGTTGCTTTCCACAAGCCGCTCCTGAATCTCTGCGATGTCTTCATCAAAACAGGTTTCGTACTCTTCCTCCACTTTCTCTGCTGCGGCTCGACCAATGGAATGCTCCTCGGCACTCGACATAAAGTGCGCCTCTGCGACGCTGAGAGATGCCGTTGGAATAGGAGTGATACCTAAAGCAATATAAAGGGTTGTACTGAGGATTCCTGTGAGGATAATTTTCTTCTTATTCATGTTTTCTCCCTTTATCTCATAAAACACCACGGAAAGATATTTTCTCCATGCAGAGACTACGCCAAATGACAAGTGTTTGCCCATGCAAAGAGGGTGCTGCACTCTATAGCCTTCGTGCAGCACCCCCCTTGGCATTATGTCGGCGGTATCGCTACAAGCAGGCCTTCCACCGCGTCCTTTACTTTAGGAAGCA
>JABZYJ010000274.1 GCA_015265235.1 Selenomonas sp.
CCGGCACCAGCACCGGAGCCTGAACCCGAACCGGAGGAAGAGGAGGACGACGATCTCGACCTCGATGCACTTCTCGACAGCAAGCCGATTTGGCAGGATCTCCTTGACGACTACCACGCTCTGTGCGATAACTTCGATCGAGAGAAGGGCGCGGAACTGTGTATGCCGATCATCACGAAGTATGGGCTGCATCTCCTCGTCTGCTCCGACCACGCCGCCGTCGAGAACGGCAAGGCGATGCCGAAGTTCGAGGAGGTCGAGGATCTGAGCGAGGCGACCTTCTGGGCGTATGACATCCCGGGACAGCCGGACGACTTTGCCGTCGTTCCGAGCCCCATGTTCCCCTACGATCAGAAACTGCATGAGAGCGGCGGCATGAAGGAGACCTTTGCTGCACGCTACGAGACCGGCACGACCTACGACCACGTCACCGTCGATATGCCCGCACTCTTCAGCAAACGCAACGACAAGTGGAACATCGAGCAGCCGGGACTCCTGCGGCTCGTGGAGTAAAAGCACCGATAACAAAGAGAACCGTACACGAGGGAAATACCTCGGTACGGTTCTTTTGTGTCATGGAACGATTTTGATTTCAGGATCTTATTTCTTTTTCCCCTTCTTGTCGCTTATGTCCTTCAGACATGCCTGCAGGAGGATTTGATTCACGAGGATGTCGGTGTTTGTGGGGGCGATGGCGGCGGCGCCTGCGAGGGTTTTCCATGCGCCCGTGTAGTCCTTCGTGTGGATGAGGGCGACGGCGAGGGCGTTCTGTGCGTCGGCATTCGCGGCGTCACGGTGAATGGCGTCGCGCAGGACGGGGATTGCCTTCGCTGCGGCGTTTTCTGCGAGGAGGGTGAGCCCGTAGTTGTAAAGTGCGCCCGCATCGTCGGGCGCGAGTTTCAGGTATGCTTCGTAGGCGCGGCGAGCTTCCTTGGTGCTGCCCTCTGCGGTATGGGTGAGGGCGATGCCGAGGTAGGGCTCGGGGCGGCGTGTATTGCGTTTCTGTGCGGCGGTGAAGTCGGCACGCGCAGCGGGGAGGTCGCTGCGGTGGAGGTAGACGAGGCCGCGATAGATGTAGCCGTCAGCGTCGGCTGCCTGCATGATGCGCGCGTTCGCGGCGTGGAGGGAGATGTCGGAGCCGTCGGGGAGAGCTGCACGGTCGCGGATGGCGAGGATGCCCTGTCCGTATGTGGTGCCGGGGACGGCCCAGACGCCGTTGAGCTGTACCCAACGCGTGAGTTTGCCGAATACGTCGGGGCGCTTCGTGCGGAGGAGGTCATAGCGCGGGTCGACGATGGGGCTTTTCGGCGCCGTTGTGCTTGCGTAGGCGAGGAGGTGCTGGATGTGTGCGCGTGCGCCCGTGCGCATGTCGGGGAAGGAGAGCCCCTTTGCTCCGTTCCCCGTTGCGCCAAGTCCGCAGAAGTTGTTCTGCCGCCAGTCGACGTCGCCGCCGTAGGCGAAGAAGCCCGTTTCCTTGTAAGCCTGCGCGAGCGCGACGTCGGGCCGGATGCCCTCGTGCTCGGCCTCTTCGTAGTAAGCATGGACGAGTTCGTTGGGCGTGCCGGTGAGTTTGGGCTTCGGGTTGCGCGCGAGGAGGTAGGCGAGCATCTGCTCCTCGGATGCAATGGGCTCGCCGCGGATGGTGACCTCGGCGGCGG
>JABZYJ010000275.1 GCA_015265235.1 Selenomonas sp.
GTTCAATGACCGCATCGTCATGACCCTTCCGCCGGAGTTCGTGACGCTCTCCGAGCGAATGCGCAGCCTCGGCTATACGACGACAAATCTCAGAGGCGACGGGAACGGCGTCTACAACGGCGTGACACGCGGCTATGACCGCCTCATCGTGACGCCCTACCGCCTCCCTGCATACGAAGGAGCGGAGCAGGTCATCCGCTATTTGGAGGGACTGCATGATGCCGATCATTTCATATTTTTACATGCCACAGATCTCCACCCGTGGCCGAACAAAAACTTCTCCATCCCCTCTGCTGCACAGGCGCAGCTCTCTCTCGCCGACCGCATCGATACCTCTGCAGAGGGAAAGCCCAGTCCCTACCTCTCGCCGAGTGCTCTGAATCAGGCAGGGTTTTGGCAGAGTGTGCACAGTGTCGACCGCGCGCTTGGCGTACTCTTCGCCTATTTGGAGGAGCACTATACCCCCGACGAGTATCTCGTAAACCTCTATTCCGATCACGGTGTCTCCATCTTTGATGAGGATCCCCATATCGTCAGTGCCGCTCTGACGCATACTGCATGGATGATGCGTGGTGCGGGCGTGCCTAAGGGGATCACGGCGGACGAGATGACGAGCACCGTGGACATCTATCCGACGCTGGCGCATCTGCTGGGATTCCCCGTCGACGCCACTGTGGACGGTGTACTCCCACGTATATTCGGGGGACCGGGACGAGAGATCGCTTGCAGCAACTCCCTCTTTCCAACGAAGCCGTACTTCCTCGCTGCGCGCTCAGCGACACGCACGCTTTTCCTCGAGACAGAGGAGCCCGTCAACATGGACGGCACCGTTGACCTCAGCAAGGCAACAATCGCCATCTATCCGCGCAGCCACGAGAAAGAGAAGGGATACGAGATCGACGATCCCTCCCTGCGCGCGTTCTTCTATCCGCGCGTGCGGGATTTCCTAACCGGCATCGCAGATAACGGGGAGGTATTCCCACCGCCGAAGGAGGCATGAGATGAGCGAAGACTACGCCGTATTCTGGCGCAACGATGAATATACGCAGGGGCTCTTTTACGATCTCCTCGCACGCGCGGAGCAGGACGCCTACGACGACGACTTCCTCATGCAGCTCGCTGCATACCGCGAGGCAGGCGGGGATGCGGCGCACGCCGATATCTTCGCGGCGCAGTATCTCCTTGCCAATGGGGATGCGGAGAATGCCGTCACCTGCGGAGAGCGCGCCTTTCGGATGCGTCCCGCTGAGCCTGCGGTCTGGTCTGTCCTGAGCCGTGCCTATCACGCGGCAGGACGCCATGCAGATGCTCTCGTCATGCAGGGCTACGCACTGAACTTCTTTCACGTCCCGATCACGCTCGACCTCCCCGCCTCGGTGCTGACGCAGGAGACACTCGACCGCCTGTCTGTCGCGGCCGGAAAGGCGAACTACGCCCCCTATGCGCTGAGCCGAATGCGTTACTCGCCAGAGACGGGGCTGGAGGCAGAGTCCTCCGTGTTCTTTGCGGAGTTCCTGCCCGTCTCCCAGCACATCACGCCTGCGTACTATGTCGCTGCCTACGCAGAGCAGGAGGTGCTCGGAAACAAGCACTGGCTGATGAATGCCATTCGCAATACGCCTGGACTTGCCGAAAATGTCGGCG
>JABZYJ010000276.1 GCA_015265235.1 Selenomonas sp.
GCATCGACATTGCCTCCCACGTCACGGAGATCGGCGGTGTGGCCGTCGATGCGGCGGCCATCCGTGCCGACGATATCGGAGTGACCAACTCCGACGATTTGAACTGCTGTGACGCGGCAGCGGGGGCGCGCATGAGAGCGCGCATCGACGAGGCAAAACTGGCAGGGGATACGCTCGGCGGCATCTTTGAGATCGTCGTGCGCGGCCTGCCCACGGGGCTCGGCACGCATACGCAGTGGGATCGGCGGCTCGATGGCCGTCTGGCGGGCGCACTCATGTCCATTCAGGCGATTAAGGGCGTGGAGATTGGCGCGGGCTTTGCGTGCGCGCATCTGCCCGGCAGTGAGATCCACGATGAGCTCTATATGGGCGCAGATGGACGTCCCTATCGTAAGACCAACCGCGCGGGCGGCCTTGAGGGCGGCATGACAAACGGAGAGCCGCTCATCGTGCGCGCGGCGATGAAGCCCATCCCTACACTGATGGCGCCGCTGCAGACCATCGACCTCGCGACGGGGGAGGCGGTCTCGGCGAGCAAGGAGCGCAGCGACACCTGCGCCGTCCCTGCCGCGTCCGTGGTCGGTGAGGCGATGACGGCGTTCGTGCTGGCGGATGCCGTGTGCTCGCAGTTCAGCGCGGATAGCATGACGGATCTTCAGGCAGCGCTCGCCGCCTACCGCGCACGCCTTGCAGAGGTGTGGCAGAACGCATGAAGAACATTGTACTGATCGGCTTTATGGGGACGGGCAAGACGAGCGTCGGGCGCCTCCTCGCGGGACGGCTCGGCTGCGCCTTTCACGATCTCGATAAAAAGATTGAGGAGGCGTGCGGCATCTCGATTCCGCAGATATTCGCACAACACGGTGAACCGTACTTTCGCGCACGGGAAAAGGAAGCCGTACGCGCCGCTGCCGCGCGGAGCGGGCTCGTCATCGCAACGGGCGGCGGAACGGTCAAGGATGCAGAGAATGCTGCCATTTTGCGCGAGAACGGTGTACTCGTCGCGCTGACCGCCGATGTCGATACCATTCTGCAGCGGACGGCAGCACGCGGCGCGCGCCCCTACTCGACGGCGCCGATGCGGGTGATCGCCGTGCCGCCGTTGTGCAGCTGCTGGAGGAACGCCGCACCCTCTATGCGGGGGCGGACATTACGGTGGATACGAGCCGCCGTTCGCCGCTCGAGGTGGCGGAGTACATCGTACAGGCGACGCGGATATGGAGAAAGTGATATGAGACGTACGGTAGAGGTCGCGCTTGGCGCGCGCAGCTACGCCATCGAGATCGGCAGCGGGATGGATGAGGTGCTCACGGCGTTCGTCTGCCATGCAGGATACTCCTCACGTGGTATGATCGTCACGGATACGAACGTCGGCCCGCGCTATGCCGCCCATACGGCAGAGCAGATCGCGCGCGGCGGCGTGGATGCTGCGATCGTCACCGTCCCCGCCGGGGAGTCCTCGAAGAGCCTTACCATAGCGAACGATCTCTATACACGCACGATTGAGCTGGGGCTTGACCGCAAATCGCCGATCTTTGCGCTCGGCGGCGGCGTTGTCGGCGATCTTGCGGGCTTTGTCGCCGCGACCTACATGCGCGGTGTGCCG
>JABZYJ010000277.1 GCA_015265235.1 Selenomonas sp.
ATTTTATACACGTCAACCTTTTGTTGATCGGGCGGCAGGTCTTTTCCGTCCACATCCTTAGTAATCGGCGTGACCACGGTGCGGTCTGTCTTTTCCCGCGCCGCCATAGGCAGTGGCGCATCGTCTGTGCGTATCTGCCGCTCTACCACCGTAGCCGCCCGCTCCACCGTCGGGGCGGTGACGTAGTACGTCGTCGATGGCGCACGCTGTCCCGCCTGAATCGCCGTGATGCGCTTCTCCAGCGCGACGGCGTTCGCTGTGGATATGTCTAGGCGGTCTTTCAGCTTCCGCGCGTCCTGCGTCTCCTCCTGTGTCATGACAGCAGGCTTTTCCGTCGCTGTCTGCTCGGGTGCGGAGTGCCGACCAATGGCGTAGGCGATTCCGACAAGCAGGAGACACAGGATCACTAGCAGGGCTGTTTTGTGCTCTGTAACGAGACATTTCATCCGTTCAAGCATCATATCCTCCTTACAAAGAAATCAACCATCCGAGAACCCAGCCAGATACAACTAACGCGAGACCCATATACGCCACAGCAAACAAGTCTCCATAAGTCGTCACATATGTACCCGGACTATCCCCAAGTGTAGCATTGTGAGCCGCCATGAACAGCATATATCCAAAAGCCAAAAGCACGACCACACACGTTGCTACACACATTGCCTCTTTCATCTTCCAGTCCCCCTCACTGCACGGCGTAAAAGTTCGCCTTGCCGACAATGGTATCCATCTGCGCATAGAGGTTCCTGCCGGGACACGCCGTCGGCATGAGCTCCCGATGCCCGACAATACTGTCGCGGTCAATCGTCAGCCCGTAGTCGGTGCAGAGGTTGGCAAGCAGCATCGCCGTACTCTCGATCTGTGCACCCGTCGGCTCGCCGATCTCAAAATTCCCGCACACATGGATGCCAATGGTGTGACTGTTATGCCCGTAGGCATGTGCACCGACCATCCAGTGCGGTCTGCCCTGCTCCACCGTGCCGTCCTTGCGGACGACGTAGTGGTAGCCAATACACGTCCATCCCTGCGCTTTGTGACTTGCGTCAATCTCCGCCGCTGAGAGATCATCATCCGTCGGGTTGCCTGTGTGATGGATGACGATCTGATCGGTCACGCGCCGCGTGGTGAGCTGGTTGTGGTCGATGTCCAGATAGGTCTCTACGATAGGGATGCGCTCCATGTTATTTGTCTCCTTTCCCATTAGGGCTCTCGCCCGTGCTTTTGCCGATGCCTCCACGACGACGTGCCATGTCAACGAGCTCCCCTGCCTCCTTGACGCCCGATGCCTGCATGTTTTCCAAAATGGAGATAAACTCTGTCAACGACAAATATCCGATGACAAGTGTTGTTGCAAACGCGGGCGCGTGCGCCTTGATAAGGATAAAGTCAAGTACCGCCGCCGCACCGACGACACCGAAATAGGTCAGTATCTTCGGGACAAAACGCTTGCGCATGATGTCACTTTTGATATATCCCGCCCGCCGTGCCGCCTTCATGTTCCAGAACGCTTGCCAGATGGACGGCTCCTCTGCTCCCGTCTCAACGAGATGTTGACGCGAGAGCGAGAGCCATTTTGTCACGAGGTCAGCGCACACGA
>JABZYJ010000278.1 GCA_015265235.1 Selenomonas sp.
CCTTAAGACCTCGGATCACGTTTCCCGCTACCGTATCCGTATCCTGCAGGAGGTGCAGGACATACGGCAAAATAAGGAGCGTTTTCGCTTACTTTGCGATGATGCTGTGCGACGTCAGCTTGCCGACTCGATGGATGCAGCAGAATATCGTATGAAAGCCTCACTTCAGGCAATCGAGGAAATCTATCGAGGACTTGATGATATGTTTGCGCAGATCGACCGACGACACAATCAATATGTTCGTGCCTCCTATGAACGTGCACTCTATTTGCAGCAGGAGGGAAGCGCTCGCACAGAGAGTATGATCGCGGGTATTCTCATGGCAGTCGCTGAGGCACACGATCAGAGACGGGATATTGATGAGCTTCCGTGTATTTTTCGTCTGCAAACAACGAATATGCTTCTTCCGTCATCACGTTACGTACCGCGCAAAAAACGCGTCCTGCGCCCAAATACGGACATACCCATACGCAGTATCGATGAAACACTACGTGAGCGTGTACGCCGCGAAAGTGCAGAGCGCGTCGCACGCAGTATATCACGGCAGAAAATTGAAACGTGGATTTTGAATGTTCTTGGGCAACGGAGTTCCATGAAGATTGGCGAATTGCTCGCGCTGCTGAGGGAAACTGAATCTCCGGATCTCCTCCAGCTGCTCTACGTTTATCTCTATGGATATGATGATTGGGCAAAGTACCGGCTAGGCAAAAATAAGGAGATCGAGGAGCAAGATACGGTACGATACAGCAACCGCACCGTCAGGCGCAAGGGGAAAATAAAATGAAACTTGAGCTGCTGAACGAGGAAGAACGTACTCGTATTCGGAGTGTCATACAGACATTGTTATCGTGCAATTTTTTGACACGTGAACACGATGCTGCACTTTATATTGCAGCACGTCGCTATCGGGAAGAGATTGCGGAGTACTTTCAGGTCATCGGCTGGGAGTTTCGTGTAGACGAACGTTATGAGATCGTATGGCTTCTCTCCACAGGCATGGCACACAGACGGGCTCTGACCATGGAGGAAAGTATATGGCTGCTTGTACTGCGCCTCATCTACGAGGAAAAGCGTACAAGTCTAAACCTGAGCGCGTTTCCAATGACGACGCTCGCAGAAATCCGCGCCAAATATTTAGCACTTCACCTGCCCGATCTCAAGAAAACGGCGATACAGCGCCTGACCCAGCTCACGAAGCAATATCGCCTCGCAGATGTGTTGGATCGGGATCTCTCCGAAGAGTCACGCATTCGCCTTTTCCATACACTCGCCCTTGCTGTAGACGGGGAAGAACTTTCAGACCTATATAGCAGACTTGACATCTATCGACAGAGGAAGGAGGAGGACCATGAAGACGCTGCGGAAAATGAAAGTGATTAACTGGCATTATTTTGATGAGGAAGAGATCGCCTTCGGCGCGGCAACAATGCTGTCAGGACACAGCGGTGCAGGTAAGTCCACATTGCTGGATGCGCTGCAGTATCTCTTTATCGGAAGTCAGACACAGACGCGCTTCAACGCTGCAGCGACGCAGGAGGCACGGAGGACTCTGCTGCACTACCTGCGAGGAAAAATCAAAGCAGAGGGCGTACAGTAT
>JABZYJ010000279.1 GCA_015265235.1 Selenomonas sp.
AACTTCCTGTTCCGGACGGCAGCGGCATGGACAAAGGGCATCGGCGGCGTTACGGACAAACCTCTGCTTAGGCGTGATGAGCTCGTTGTCGCGGGCAACGCGAATGGCGGGCTCATCATTATTGGCTCGCATGTCAAGAAAACAACAGAGCAGTTCGAAAAGCTGCGTGAGCTCGATGCGGTGAAATTCGTCGAATTCAATCATCTGCTCGTTTTAGACACGCCAAGACTGGAGGCAGAGATGCAGCGCATCATCCGCGAGACGGAAGATGCAATTCGTCATGGCATGACCGTCGCCGTCTATACGGGGCGCAAGCGGTTCGACGCAGGCTCAGAGGAGGAGTCCCTGCGTGTTTCAGTGCAGATTTCTGATGCACTCACGAGCATTGTTCGGCGACTCAGCGTCCAGCCCGCATTCCTTATCGCCAAGGGCGGCATCACGTCGAGTGATGTCGGGACAAAAGGTCTATCCGTACGCCGCGCCCTTGTACTCGGACAGGTCGCGCCCGGCATTCCCGTCTGGCAGACGGGGGCGGAGAGCAAATTCCCGGGGATGAGCTATATCATCTTTCCCGGCAACGTCGGGGCGGTCGAGACACTGCGTGACGTGGTAAAGATGTTGCTGTGAGGTTTTTCCATTTCGTGATGTGCAGACAGTGAAGGAGGGGAACTCCGTGGAGCATTTTCATCTGTATCTTGGAGAGTTTGTCGGAACGGCATTCTTTATGATCTTGGGACTTGGTACAATTGCTAACATTTCGCTGAAAAAGTCAGGAATGTGCGGTGCCGGCGGACTCATGGCAGCGTGCGGTTGGGGGCTTGGCATGGTTGCTGTCGCGGCCATCTTCGGACCTCTGACAGGTGCACATGTCAACCCTGCGGTAACCATCGGTTTTTTGATCGGTGGGGATTTTCCCTTGGCGCTTGTTCCTGGTTACTTCATCGCACAGTTTCTCGGTGCGTATGTCGGTGGTATTCTTGTCTGGCTTGTCTGGAAGGATCATCTCGATGAAGAACCGGAGGCAGGGGCAAAACTTGGAGTATTTGCAACGGCACCGTCCATTCGAAATCCATGGCGCAACTGTCTCGCTGAGGCGACTGCGACGTTCAGTCTCATGTTTATCCTACTGTCGCTTTCCCATCTTCAGCCGGCAGGAGGCGTTGCAATGTTCTTTGTCTTTGCCGGCGTGGCGGGCGGTGTGATGGCATTTGCCGGGCTCACGGGCTACGCGATCAACCCGGCTCGTGACTTCGCACCTCGCCTTGTCCATGCCATGTTGCCCATCCGCGGAAAGGGTGGATCGGATTGGGGCTATGCATGGGTTCCCATCGTTGGTCCCATGCTCGGAGGTGCAGCAGCCGGACTGCTTTACAATGTGCTGTTTCGGTGGCAGCTCTGAGCAGGAATATTCATCGAATCGAAAAAGGAGGCAACGTATCATGTTTATGTTTCTTTCACATCCACTTGATCCAAAAGATCTTGCGTGGCCTGGTGAGCCAGTGGTAAAGACGCGGCAGTGCACCGATGTCTGTGAGGCGACGCCGTTTGCGAGCTTCGTCTCGGAGTTGCCGAATCACTTCGGTACGCATATGGAT
>JABZYJ010000027.1 GCA_015265235.1 Selenomonas sp.
GATTCAGCCACCATGCGCGGGATTTGCTCGGGACGATGTTCTTTGACTACGCGCAGTTTGATCTGAAGCGGGCGCAGACGGCGGAGATGCTGACGGCAGCGATTTTCCTCTTTGCCGAGATCAATGGCATTGATCTCACGTCGCTCACGGAGCTGTATCATGTGCTCGGTTCGAATAAGCGGAGTGTCAATGCCGCGTATCGCCGTATGCGGGAGACGCTCGGCTGCGTTCCGTTCGACCCGCGCTATCTGAGCGAGGAGGGGTTCGTGACGATGTTGTGCGGTGCGGCGATGCGCAAGGTGGATGAGAAAAAAGAGTCGTGAAGGGAGGAGACCCCATGGAACAGGATCCGCGTATCCGGCCGATGAGTCCGGAGGAGAATGCCGCTTATCGCGGTGTGACGGTGGATGAGAGCGGCGCAGAGCCGCAGGATGAGGAACGGCACGGCTCTGCCTATGGCGGCGGGCGCGGTTCTGTGCGCTATGTCCGCATCGGGACAGGGATACCGCGCCGTTCGCTGTTTTCGAGCATTGTATGGGCGGCTGTGTTTGCGGCACTCCTTGCGGCGTTCCTCTTTGTCGCACTGCCCGCGATTGCCATGATTCTCGTGGCCGTCCTGATCGCAGGAACGATCCTCCGTCTCATCGGTCCGAGCCGCGTGATGTCGTGGATCGTACGGCGGCTGTACGGGAGATAGATTTTGGAGAACGAGAACTTTATCTTCGCCTTTTGGCGCGGTAACAGCAGATGTTTCGTGAGAAGTAGGGCTTTACAAAAGTCCTATCCTATGCTATACTGCAAGAAATTCATTTAAGTTTCGGAAAGAGTGGGTGGAAGCCCACTCTTTCATTACGTATGAGAAGAGGGAGAGCATGAGCGCGAAGATCGAGGAGCGCGTCGAGGAGATGGTGCGCGGACTGCTGACGGATTCGCCCGCCATCGAGCTGGTGGATGTCGAGTACGTGAAGGAGCGAGACTACTATCTGCGCGTTTACATCGACAAGGCGGGTGGCATCGACATCGACGACTGTCAGAGTCTCAGTGAGCGGCTGGAGGAGGTTCTCGATCGGGAGGACGTTATTCCAGACGCCTACATGCTGGAGGTTTCGTCGCCGGGGCTTGACCGTGTCCTGCGCAAGGAACGTGACTTTGTGCGTGAGCATGGACGCGTCGTCGATGTGACGCTCTATGCTCCGTTTGAGGGGAAGAAACAGTGGACAGGGACGCTCGCGGGTTATGACGGTGAGACGTTGACACTGGACGATGGGATACGGATTCCCATGAAGCAGGTCTCACAGGTGCGCCTGCATATCGATTTTTAGGAGGCTTTGGGGTTGGCAAGAAAAAATACCAAGGAGAAGGACAGCGGCAAGGAGTTTTTGCAGACGCTGAAGGAGTTGGCGTACGAGAAGGGCATCGACGAAGAGCTCCTCTTTGAGACGATCGAGGCGGCACTGATCTCGGCGTATCGCCGTAACTTCGGTGCGGCGCAGAATGTCCGCATTTCCCTGTCACGTGAGACGGGCGCATTCCATGTTTTCGCCATCAAGACGGTGGTGGATGAGGTGGAGAGCGATGTCACGGAGATTGGACTTGCACAGGCCAGAGCCATCAATCCGGACTATGTGGTCGGCGACGTGGTCGAGATCGAGATGACGCCGGCAAACTTCGGACGCATTGCCGCACAGACGGCGAAGCAGGTCGTCATGCAGCGACTGCGTGAGGCAGAGCGCGGCATCGTCTACGAGGAGTACATGAACCGCTCCTCGGAGATCGTCACGGGGATCGTCCAGCGCGTCGAGGGGCATAATGTGTTCGTGGACATCGGGCGCGCCGAGGCGGTGCTCATGGCGACAGAGCAGCTGCCGAATGAGACGTACAACTACGGCGACACGGTGCGCGCCTACATCATTGAGGTCAAGCGCACGAGCCGCGGTCCGCAGATTATGCTCTCGCGGACGCATCCGGGACTGCTCAAAAAGCTCTTTGAACTGCAGGTGCCGGAGATTCAGGAGGGGGTCGTCGAGATTCGCTCCATCGCGCGTGAGGCGGGCAGCCGCTCCAAGGTGGCGGTCTGGTCGTCCGAGGAACGCGTCGATCCCATCGGCGCCTGTGTCGGCCCGCACTATATGCGCGTACAGGCGGTTGTCGATGAACTGGCGGGGGAGAAGATCGACATTGTCAAATGGAGTGACGATCCCGCGACCTATATCGCCAACTCGCTGAACCCCGCCAAGGTGATCTCGGTCGCGGTGAACGAGGCGGAAAAAATCTCCCGCGTCGTGGTGCCCGACTACCAGCTCTCGCTTGCCATCGGCAAGGAGGGGCAGAATGCCCGTCTTGCCGCGAAGCTCACGGGATGGAAGATCGACATCAAGAGTGAGACGCAGGCACGGGAAGCAGAGCAGGCCGATGGTGCGCCTACGGATGCGCCGTCCGAAGACCAAGCGGCGGCCGAGGAGGCCTAAATGGGGCGGGCGAAACAGCCCGAGCGGCTGTGTGTCGGCTGTCGAACGCTGCATCCCAAGGACGAACTGCTGCGTGTTGTGCGTCACGCGGATGGAACCGTCGGTATTGATCCGACCGGAAAGAGCCCGGGACGCGGGGCCTATCTCTGCCGCTGTGTCGCCTGTGTGCAGGAGGCACGGCGCCATGGTGGCCTTTCGTGGTCACTGAAAGGCCGCGTTGCACCTGCCGTCTACGATGCGGCGGAGGCGGCGGTCTCCGGAGAGGAGTGTGCTCATGGACGCAGCGACTGAAACGCGCGTACAGAATCTCCTCAGCATGGCGGCACGCGCGCGGCGCATTGTCTCGGGAGCATTCATGGCGGAGGAGATGCTGCGGAAGAAGCGCGGCGCCTATCTTCTGCTCGCACGGGATGCGTCGGAGGAGACGAAGGATAAATTTACCCGCATGGCGGCACAGATGGACGTGCCGGCGGCGGAACTGCTGACGATGCAGCAGCTGGGACACTGTCTTGGCAAGGAATACCGTGCTGTTGCACTGCTGATAGATAGAGGATTTGCAAAGAGGCTCGCCGCCTGCTTGCATGATATACCGACGGGGGTGGATTGATGTCAGAAGCGAAATACAGAATCACCGATTTGGCGAAGGAATTTAAGACGGACAAAGGTACCATTATTGACATCCTGAAGAGCAAGAACTACAAAGTAAAAAATATGTTCAGTGCCGTCGGTGAGGAGGAGCGCGCAGCCGTCAAGGCGGAGCTCGGACGTACGGCGAAGCCCGTGCGTAAGGAGGCGCTGCCGAGCAAGGCAGCAGCGAAAGCTGCGGCACCGAAGACGACTGCGCCCAAGAAGCCTGCGGAGAAGACTGACGACGCGGAAAAGCCGGCAGAACAGCCGGAGGTAAAGGCTCCGAGTGCGCCCGCTGAGGAGAAGGAGCGCCCTGTTCTTCGTGCGCGTACGAAGGCGCCCGGCATCGTCATCGTTCGGCAGGCACCTGCCAAGACTGCGGCCGAGACGCCGCAGCGTCGGAGCAGTGCAGGGGCAGCAGGCGGCTCTGCGAGTCGCAGCTCCCGTCCGGCAGGGCGCCCCGGTGGGGCACGCCCGGCGGCAGCACCGGCAATGCCTGCGATGCCGCCGACGGAGGGACGCGGTGAGAGCCGCAGACGCGGCGGCGGACGCAGCAATGAAGGCAGTGCGGGCCCGGATCGCGGACGCGGCGGGCGTGGCGGCGCGCGCCGCGATCGTGAGGAGCGCAGCGACCTGCGTCAGAACGACCGCAGCCGCGGCGGCGCACGCAAGGGGCGCAAGGGGGGACGCGGCACTGCAGCGCCTGCTCCCGCAGCAAAGGTGGAGATCGCGCGGCCGAAGCACATCAAGCTGCCGGAGACGATTGCCGTCAAGGATCTCGCATCCAAGATGAGCTACACCGCATCGGACATCATCAAAAAGCTCATGCTCATGGGCGTCATGGCGAGCATCAATCAGGAGATTGACTTCGATACGGCAACGCTTGTGGCAGGGGAGTTCGGTGTCACCACCGAGGAACTGCCGCCGGATATCGATCCGACGCTGATCCCCGAGATCGTGGACGATCCGAAGACGTTGAAGGAGCGTCCGCCCGTCGTTACGGTCATGGGTCACGTCGATCACGGCAAGACGTCGCTGCTCGACGCCATCCGCAATACCTCGGTCAGCACACATGAGGCGGGCGGCATCACGCAGCACATTGGTGCCTATCAGGTTGTCTGCAAGGGGAAGAAGATTGTCTTCCTCGATACGCCGGGACATGAGGCGTTCACGGCGATGCGTGCGCGCGGTGCGCAGATCACGGACGTTGCGATCCTCGTGGTCGCGGCGGATGACGGCGTGATGCCGCAGACGGTCGAGGCAATCGACCACGCGAAGTCGGCGAATGTGCCGATCATCATCGCCATCAACAAGATCGATAAGCCTGGGGCAAATCCCGAGCGCGTCAAGCAGGAGCTGATGGAGTACGGGCTCGTCGCCGAGGAGTACGGCGGAGATACCATCATGGTGCCCGTCTCGGCAAAGCAGCACACGGGCATTGACGATCTGCTTGAAAACATCCTGCTCGTCGCTGAAGTCGAGGAGCTGAAGGCAAACCCGAACCGCGAGGCGCGCGGCGTCATCATCGAGGCAAAGCTCGACAAGGGCCGCGGCTCCGTGGCGACGGTGCTCGTCCAGAGTGGTACGCTGCGCATCGGAGATTCCATCGTCGTCGGTACGGCGTACGGACATGTCCGCGCGATGATCAACGACCGCGGCGACAACGTCAAGAAGGCGGGGCCGTCGATGCCGGTCGAGATCCTCGGTCTCAACGATGTGCCCTCGGCAGGTGACATCCTTGCCGCCGTCGATGAGAAGCAAGCACGCTCCATCGCCGAGGCACGCCTTGGAAACCAGCGCCGCGACCTCATCAAATCGAAGAGCGTTTCGCTCGATGCGCTCTTCCAGCAGATTCAGGAAGGCGACATCAAGGATCTCAACATCCTTGTCAAGGCGGACGTGCAGGGCTCGGTCGAGGCACTGAACTCGGCCCTCCTCGGGCTCAACAAGAACGACGAAGTGCGCGTGAGCATCGTGCATTCGGGCGTCGGTGCGGTCAGCGAGTCCGACATCATGCTCGCCTCCGCATCACAGGCAATCGTCATCGCGTTCAACGTGCGTCCCGATGCGAACGCACGCCGCCTTGCTGATACGGAGAACGTGGACATCCGCACCTACCGCGTCATCTACGATGCACTCAACGATGTCAAGGATGCGATGAGCGGCATGCTGAAGCCGAAGTACAAGGAAGTGATCCAGGGACGGGTCGAGATCCGTCAGGTCATGCGCTTTTCCAAGGCACTGGTCGCTGGTTCGTACGTCCTCGAGGGCAAGATCAAGAGCAACTCCAAGATCCGTATCCTGCGCGACAATGTCGAGCTGTTCGACGGGGAGATCGACTCCCTGCGCCGCTTCAAGGATGAGGTGAAGGAGGTCGCCGCCGGCTATGAGTGCGGCATCTCGATTGTCGACTTCCGCGACTTTGCCGAGGGCGATATCATCGAGGCGTATACGATGGAGGAGATCGAGACCTCCATTGCCGAGGCGAACAAGGCGGCAGAGCAGAAGCGTGAGGAACAGGCTGCTGCGGCTGCGGCAAAGGCAGAAGAGCACGCCGAAGAAGAATAATAACCGGCAGTCTGCTGCCCGCCGATGATGGCGGACAGCGGGCTGTCTTTGTATGGATTTTCCCTGCATATCACCGGAGAGGAGGCGCACCTTGAGCAAGGTTCGCGTAGAAAAGGTTCAGGAGCTGATGAAACAGGAAGTCAGCGATATTATTTTCAATGAGTTAAAAGACCCCCGTATCGGTTTTGTGACGGTCACCTCCGTTGCGTGTACGGAGGATCTGCGTGAGGCGAAGATCTACGTCAGCGTCATGGGAGACGAGAAGAAGGCGCGCGACACGCTGAATGGACTGAATAGCTCGCTCGGCTTTGTACGGCGCGAAATCGGCAAGCGCATCCGTCTGCGTTTTACGCCTGAGATTAGCTTTGCGCTCGATACATCACTGAATTATAGCGACCACATCCAGCGTCTGCTCAACGAGATTCATGAGGAGCAGCCAAATGGGAAGAAGGAGGACGTATGAAGATCACTATGGACGATGCGGCGCAGATGCTCCGTGATGCACAGACCGTCATTCTCACCTCACACATCCGCCCCGATGGGGATGCCATCGGCTCGACGCTCGGTCTCATGCACGTTCTGCGTGCAGAGGGCAAGGATGTGCGCGTCCTAATCGACGATGAGATCCCGCGCATTTTTAACGTTCTCCCGGATGTGGATCAGATCGAGCGCCCCGTCAAGGGACAGCGGTATACTGCCGACCTGCTCGTCGTCTGCGATGTCGAGCTCGGGCGCACAGGGGAGTCAGTGCCCTCCGTGGACGCCGTGCGGCTGCTCAACATCGACCATCATGTGACGAACGATGAGAAAGCAGACTATCTCTATCTGGATCCTGATGCTGCCGCCACCTGCGAGATCGCCTACGACATCACGCGCACGCTCGGCGTTACACCGACGCTCGACGCGGCGATCTGCTTTTATACAGGGATTGCGATGGATACGGGCTTTTTCCGATTCTCCAATACGACGCCGCATACGATGCGCGCGGCGGCGGATCTCATCGAGATCGGTGTGAAGCCGAACATTATCTCTGTGGCGATGGAGATGAAGTCGTACGATGAGGTCATGGCACAGGTCAAAGCGATCCGAAACCTTGAGATGTTCTTCGACGGCAGGGTTGCCGCCGTCTTTATCGACGAGGAGCGGGCGCGCACGGTCACAACGACGGAGGGGCTGCTCGACAAGCTGCGCGTGATCGAGGGGACACAGGTTGTGTTCTTTATGAAATGGCTGGAAAAGGATACCTACCGCGTCAGCATGCGCTCAAAGGGGACGAACGTCTCGCGTATTGCACAGAAATTTGATGGCGGCGGGCACATCCGTGCGGCGGGATGCACGATCCACGCGCCCTTTGCCGAGGCTCGTACGGCGATCCTCGATGCCATCGGGGAGGAGCTGAACGCGTAGGTCGTGGACGGATTCATCAATGTACTGAAGCCGACGGGGATGTCCTCGCACGATGTCGTCGATGTCGTGCGGCGCATCTTTCATCAGAAGCGCGTCGGCCATGCGGGGACGCTGGATCCTGCTGCGGCAGGGATTCTCCCTGTTGCCCTTGGGCGTGCTGCGCGACTCGTGGAGTATCTTGAGGGGGCGGATAAGTCCTATCGTGCCGAGATTGCCTTTGGCTATGCGACGGATACGGGGGATGTCTACGGGGAGGTAACGGAGCGCATAGAGCATCCCGTTCTGCCGTCGGTGGAGGAGATCGAGGCGGTACTCACGCACTTTCGCGGGTGCATCACCCAGCGTCCCCCCGTCTACTCGGCAATCAAGGTCGGCGGGAAGCGCGCCGCGGATCTCGTGCGGCAGGGACGGGCGGTGGAGATTCCGACGCGCATGGTCACCATTCACCGATTGGAACTCCTGCACATTGATGCTGAGCGGCGGCGTATCCGCATCGATGTGGACTGCTCCAAGGGAACCTATATCCGTTCCCTCTGCGCTGACATCGGTGCGGAGCTGCATCTGCCCGCAACGATGCGCTTCCTCCTGCGCAGCCGTGTCGGTGCGTTCACCCTCGCGGATGCTTATACCCCGGAGGAACTTGCAGAGGCGGGGGCGGCTGCCGTCTGCGCGGCAGACCGCGCACTCTCGCTCCCGTGCTACGAGCTGGCACAGCAGCGCGTCAAGGCTTTTTACAGCGGGCTCTCGACCACGGAGCGAAGCCCTCTCGCGGCAGGGCTTTATCGTGTCTATGCCGCCGGCGCCTTTCTCGGCATCGGACGCTATGATGCCGATGCACAAGAAATGTATCCTGAGAAGGCATTTCCGCCGGTTTGAGATTTAGGGGAATTTATTCATATTTCCCTCGTTGGGCTGTCGTATCGACAGCCCTTTTGTTTTGAGAATCTCCCTCTCTATGGTATAATGGCAGGCGTAACGATAAGGAGGATACATTTCATGAAAATAGATGATGTGATTCACGGTTTTCGCCTGCTTCGCTCGGAGCGGATTGCAGAGGCAGAAGGAACGGCATTCACGTTTGTGCATGAGAAGACGGGGGCACAGCTATTCTTTTTGGAGACGGCAGACGATAACAAGGTGTTTTCGATCAGCTTCCGCACGCCGCCCGTCGATGATACGGGGGTGGCGCATATCGTGGAGCACTCCGTGCTCTGCGGATCGCGCAAGTATCCGCTGAAGGAGCCGTTCGTGGAGCTCGTGAAGGGATCGCTCAATACGTTCCTCAATGCGATGACGTTCCCTGATAAGACGATGTACCCCGTGGCAAGCCGCAATGACCGCGATTTTCAAAATCTGATGGATGTCTATCTGGATGCGGTGTTTTACCCAGCGATGCGTGAGAATCCGCAGGTGCTTATGCAGGAGGGGTGGCACTACGAGCTAGAGAATGCAGATGCACCGCTGACGTACAGCGGGGTGGTCTACAATGAGATGAAGGGCGCACTCTCTGCGCCGGATGATCTCCTCGGCAGCCGCATCATGGCGGCACTCTATCCCAATACGACATACGGCTATGAGTCGGGCGGCGATCCCGAGGCGATTCCCGCGCTGACGCAGGAGCAGTTCCTTGCGTTCCATGCGCGCTACTATCATCCGTCCAACAGTTATATCTATCTCTATGGTAATCTTGACATCGAGGAGAAGCTGGCGTATCTCGACCGTGCCTACCTTTCGCATTTTGACCGCATTCCCGTGCCGTCGCGTATTGATCGTCAGGCTGCATTCCCGGCGTGCGTCCGCAAGGATCTTTTCTATCCCATCGGCGCGGAGGAGCCACTCGCAGAGAATGCCTTTCTCTCGCTTAGCTGGGTGATCGGCGATACGTCGGACATGAAGCGCGTCATGGCACTGCAGATTCTCGATCACGCGCTGCTGCGGATGCAGGGCGCGCCGCTGCGGCAGGCACTCATCGATGCGGGGCTTGGCCGCGATGTGGATTCGAACTACGAGAGCGATATCCTTCAGCCGTTCTTCAGCATCGTGGTCAGCAAGTCGGAGACGGCGCGCGCGGAGGAGTTCGCACGGGTCGTGCGGGAGACGCTGACGCAGCTCGCGGACGGGGGACTCAATCATCAGCTCGTACAGGCATCGCTCAATACGCTCGAGTTCCGCCTGCGTGAGTCGGACTTCGGCTCGTCACCCAAGGGGCTGATCTACGGGATTCGCCTGATGAAGACGTGGCTCTACGGCAGTGCGCCCGAGGACTATCTGCGCTATGAGGATACCCTTGCTGCCCTCAAAAAGGGTCTTAAGGACGGCTACTTCGAGCAGCTGATCCGCGAGGCGTTCCTCGACAACCCGCACGCGGCTCTCGTGACGCTCGCGCCGAGCCGTACGCTCGGTGCGGAGCGGGCAGCTGCTCAGGCGGCGGAGCTGGCGGAGAAGAAGGCTGCGATGAGTGCGGACGAGGTCGCGGAGGTCATGCGCTCCTGTGCGGCACTGAAGGCGGCGCAGGAGGCTCCCGACACGGAGGAGGCACTGCGCTCAATCCCCATTCTTGCACGGTCGGACATTCGCAAGGATGCGGAGCGTCTGCCGCTCGAGGTGCGCGATCTTGCGGGGACGAAGGTGCTCTTTTCGGATCTCGAGACGAACGGCATTGTCTATCTGAATTTCTACTTTCCAATGGCGGCCGTTGCGCAGGAGGATCTGCCGTACGCATATCTGCTCGCAGAGATGTTCGGTGCGGTCGATACGGCGGAGCACAGCTATGCAGAGCTGGCGATGCTGCGCAGCCTCTATACGGGCGGCATCGGGGCGGACATTGTCGCCTATACGCGTGCGGGCGAGGCGGATTCGCTCATGCCGCGCTTCAAGCTGCGCGCGAAGGTGCTGCGTGAGAATCTGCCGCGTCTGTTTGAGCTCCTCACGGAGATCATCGGCACGAGCGACTTCTCGGGCAGCAAGCGTATCCGCGAGCTGGTCGATGAGGAGAAGACGGGCATGGAGCTCTCGCTCCAGCGTGCGGCCAATCAGGTTGTCGCTTCACGCATTGCTGCCTATCTGACGCCGGCGGGCGCCTATGCGGAGGTCGGGGGGCTGCCGTTCCACGATTTCCTCTCTGCATTCAAGGAGAATTTTGACGCGGATCATGTGAAGATGCAGGCGGCATTTGCGCGCATCCTGCCGCAGATCTTTAACCGAAATGATCTGATCCTCGGTGTGACGGCACCCGCCTCCATGTATGATGAGACGGCAGCGCAGCTCGCCGCGTTCCGGGACACGCTCTCTGCGGCTATGTTCCCGTCCGCGTCATATACGTGGAACATCCGCGCGCGCAACGAGGGCCTGACGACGCAGAGCCGCGTGCAGTACGTGGCAAAGGGGGCGAACTTCCTCAAGATGGGCTATCGCTACACGGGGACGATGCGCGTGCTCGAGACGCTGCTCCGCTACGACTATTTCTGGACACGCATCCGTGTGCAGGGCGGAGCCTACGGTGCGATGACGCAGTTCAACCGCAACGGTTTTATGGTGTTTTCCTCCTACCGTGATCCGAACCTCGCCGAGACGCTGGATGTGCTCGATGAGACGGCGGACTATGTGCGCACATTCGATGTGTCCGACCGAGAGATGGATAAGTTCATCATCGGTACGATGAGCGGTGTGGATGCGCCGATGACGCCGCAGATGAAGGGGGATATTGCCGCAACGTTCCATCTGCGCGGCATCACACAGGAGGATCGCCAGCGTGCGCGTGATGAGATTCTCACGGCACAGCAGGCGGACATCCGCGCGCTTGCCCCCCTCATTGCGGATGCAATGCAGGCGAATGTGCGCTGTGTGCTCGGCGGCGAGGAGAAGATCCGCGAAAATACTGCCCTCTTTGATGCGGTGCGTCCTGCGCTGCGGATGTGACAGATCAACAAAGTTTTTGACTTTTCGCGCGGTACGTGGGATAATGATGAAAGAATAAATAAAGGGGGAGCTTGCCATGAAAAAAGAGATTTTTCGCGGTGCGGGCGTTGCCATTATTACGCCGTTTACGGAGACCGGGGTAAACTACAACGAGCTCGGACGTATCATTGAGGATCAGATTGCGGGCGGGACGGATGCCATCGTCATCACGGGGACGACGGGCGAATCTGCGACGATGACGGATGCAGAGCACCGTGAGGCAATCCGCTATACCGTGGAGAAGGTGGGCGGCCGCATTCCCGTTGTTGCAGGCACGGGCTCGAATGAGACGTCCTACGCGATCGAGCTGTCGCAGTATGCCGAAAAGGTCGGTGCAGATGCGCTCCTCCTCGTCACGCCGTACTACAACAAATGCACGCAGAATGGCCTCGTTGCCCACTATACGAAGATCGCGGACAGCGTCGGCATTCCGGCGATTCTCTACAATGTGCCGTCGCGTACGGGGGTCGGCATCAAGACGGAGACGTATGCAAAGCTTTCGCAGCATCCACACATCGTTGGTGTGAAGGAGGCGAGCGGCGATCTCTCGGCGATCCTGCGTTTGCGCGCAGCGACAGGCGATGATTTTGCGGTCTACTCCGGCAATGATGACCAGATTGTACCGATTCTGTCGCTTGGCGGTTCGGGTGTGATCTCCGTGCTCTCGAATGTTGCGCCGCGCGTGGCACACGATATATGTCAGCATTATTTTGACGGCGATGTGCGCACGGCGGCAAAGATGCAGATCGACTATACCGATCTCATCGATGCGCTCTTTTGCGAGGTCAACCCCATCCCCGTCAAGACGGCGATGCGCCGCCTCGGCTACGATGCGGGACCGCTGCGCATGCCGCTCTCGGAGATGGAGCCGGCGCATGCGGAACAGCTCGATGCGGCACTGCGTAAGCATGGCCTGCTGAAGTGACACCATCTCTCGCTCTCCTGCCGCATGGACTGTGTCCCGCGTGCAGGGGGGCGTTTTTTGACATGGAGGGATGGGATGAATGTCTTAGAGGCGCGGCTTGCTGTGCAGGATGTGCTCATCCTTGATGGGGCACTGGCAACGGAGCTGGAGGCGCGCGGCTTCTCCGTAGATGATCCGCTCTGGTCGGCAAAGGCGCTCTTTGAACGTTCCGACCTCGTGCGTGAGATTCATCTGGATTATCTGCGTGCGGGTGCAGATGTCCTGACAAGCGCAAGCTATCAGGCGACCATCGCCGGTTTTATGCGGCGCGGCTTTACTGCGGAGGAGGCAGCAGAGCTGCTGCGCCGCTCCGTGCGGCTGGCGCAGGAGGCGCGCGATCTCCATCGGGCAGAGTGCGGCGGAGATGCCGCTGTGCCGCTCGTGGCGGCGTCCGTCGGACCGTACGGAGCGTATCTTGCCGACGGATCGGAGTATCGCGGCGACTATGACGTGGATGAGGAGGCACTCACAGCGTTTCACGCACCGCGACTGCGGATTCTCGCCTCCGCAGCACCCGATCTTCTCGCCTGTGAGACGCTGCCGTGCCTCTCTGAGGCATGTGCCATCGTCCGCGCACTGCGCGCGGAGGGGATCCGCATCCCCGCGTATTTCTCGTTCTCCTGTCGGGACGGTGCGCACATCAGTGACGGGACGGAGATCGCGGCATGTGCGCGCGTGCTCGATGCTGTGCCCGAGGCAGTGGCCATCGGTGTAAACTGCACAGCACCGAAGTATGTGAGTGATTTGATCCACACGATACGACAGGAGACCAATAAGCCCATCGTCGTCTATCCGAACTCCGGAGAGTATTATGATGCAGCGACACAGATGTGGCGCGGGACGGTGGAGGCTTTTGGCACACGGTCGCGGGAATACGCAGCGGCGGGGGCGCGCATCATTGGCGGCTGTTGTCGAACGACACCGCGCGATACGGCGGCGATTGCGGCGTGGGTAAAGGGCGGCAGGAAATGGGGGGACGGAGATGGAGACAGAGCACACGGCGGATCTTCCGCGCGCTGCACGAGCGATGCGTGAATTTCTCACGGCACTCGGCGTCGACATTGCAGCGCAGGGGATGGAGGAGACGCCGCAGCGTGTTGCACAGCTCTATGCAGAGCTCTTTGCGGGACAGCATGAAGATACTGCAGCACTTTGGGCGGATGTCCTGACGGAGGAGACAGACGGTCTCGTTGCCGTACGTGTCATTCCTTTTTATTCGATGTGCGAGCATCATTTGCTGCCATTCTTCGGAACAGCGAACATTGTCTACCAGCCTCATGCGGGCCGCGTGGCGGGCTTTGGCGTATTTGCCAGGCTGGTCGCGTCGATGGCACGCCGTCCCCAGCTGCAGGAGCGGTTGACGGCTGATATCGCGCGTGAGGTCGAGCGCGGACTCGGGGCGGAGGGCGTGCTTGTCGTTCTCGATGCACAGCAGCTCTGTATGATGATGCGCGGCGCACGTGCACACGGTGCACAGACAACGACGTCGGCGTCCTGCGGCATATTTCACACGGATGCAGCGTCACGGATGCAGGCATGGACGATGCTCGGGATGGAGAGAGGAGTGCACGATGACGGCGAATCGACATTATCGCTTTTCTGACGGGAAGGAGCTGACCATTGGCGAGCGGACGCTTGTTATGGGGATTCTGAACGTGACGCCGGATTCCTTTTCTGACGGCGGCAAGTGGAACACGCGCGACGATGCGCTCCGCCACATGGAGGAGATGGTGCGGGACGGTGCAGACATCATCGATGTGGGGGCGGAGTCCAGCCGTCCTGGCTTCGTGCCGATGAGCGCGGCGGAGGAGACGGATCGGCTGCTGCCGTTCCTCGAAGCCGTTTTGCCCGCATGCCCTGTGCCCGTCTCTGTGGATACGTTCAAGGCGGAGACGGCACGCGCGGCACTGCGCGCGGGTGCGCATCTCCTGAACGATATATGGGGGCTTCAGTATGCTGAGGAGCCGGGGGCGATGGCTCGTGTGGCGGCGGAGATGAATGCACCCGTCGTCGTGATGCACAATCAGAATGGAACGACATACAAGGGGGACATCATCGGCGCAATGCGGGATTTTTTCGCACGTTCCTTTGCAGCGGCGGATGCGGCAGGACTGGCCCGGGAAAGGCTCATCCTCGACCCCGGCATCGGATTTGGCAAGACGGCCGAGCAGAATATGCATGTTCTTCGGCGCATGGACGAGCTCATCTCCTATGATGGGATAGACTATCCCATGCTGCTCGGTGCGAGCCGTAAGAGCTTTATCGGGGCAGCACTCGGGCTGCCCGTCACGGAGCGCATGGAGGCGACGGGGGCGGCGTGCGTCCTTGGGATATTGCACGGCGCATCCATTGTGCGCGTGCATGATGTGAAGCCGATTGCGCGGATGTGCCGTATGACGGATGCGATATTGGGGGCGTAGCATGGATCGTATTTTTTTGCACGGTATGCGCTTTATGGCGTGTCATGGTGCCCTCCCTCATGAGCGGGAAGTGCCGCAGGCATTCGAGGCGGATGTGGAGCTGGGGCTTGATCTGCGTGAGGCAGGGGAGACGGACGATCTTCGGAACACCGTGAACTACGCTGAGGTCTATGAGCTGATACGTCATGTGATCGAGGGAGCGCCAAAGGCGTTGATTGAGGCTCTCGCGGAGGAGGCTGCGGCGCAGATTCTTGCGACATTCCCCTGTATCCGTTCCGTTACGCTCACCGTACATAAACCTGCCGCTCCGATCGCAGGCATCTTTGCGGATGTCGGCGTCTCTATCACGCGGGACAGGGGATAGTGATGGTACGGACAGCGTATATCGGGCTTGGGGCAAATCTTGGCGAACGCGGTGAGACGATGCGCGCGGCACTGCGGCGGCTGTCGGAACTGGATGGCATTCGTGTGGAGCGCGTCTCTGCATTTTATGAGACGCCGCCGTGGGGAAAGACGGATCAGCCGTCTTTTTTGAATGCCGCCGCGTGCATCACGTTTGACCGTACGCCCGAGGAGCTCCTCGCGGCGATGCAGTGCATCGAACGGGAACTCGGACGCGTGCGGCATGAGCATTGGGGCGCACGTACGATAGATCTCGATCTGCTCCATGTGGACGGCGTCACGTCTGCACAGGAGCAACTGACTCTGCCGCATCCCTACCTGACGGAGCGCGCCTTTGTGCTCGTTCCGCTGGCGGAGATTGCGCCGACGCTCTGTGTTGATGGGAGAATGGTTTCTGCATGGCGGGAGGAAGTGGATGCGTCGGGGATTGTGCGTGCCCCCGAAGTATCTGCTCCGTATCCGCTCGAACTCATCGCGGCAGTGGATGGTGCGGGCGGTATCGGTCGGGCGGGGCATCTGCTCACCGACTGCCCCGAGGATATGGCACATTTTCGCCGTACGACAATGGACGGCATCGTCGTCATGGGACGGCGTACGATGGAGAGCCTGCCGGGGAGGCATCCACTCGTGGGGCGTACGAATGTCGTCCTCTCGCGAACCGTGCAGGAGTTGGATGGCTTCTATACAGTGCCCGACAGCTCGGCATTGTGGCGTCTTCTGGGGCAGCTGACAGCGGAGGAGGAGCGTCCGATCTTCGTGATCGGCGGCGCAGAATGCTACCACCTCCTTTTGCCGTATGTATGGCGGGCGTATGTGACACGCCTTTCGGGCAGCTATGATGCAGATGTCTTTTTCCCTTCGTTGGATGGATTTTCCATGACGAGCAGCCGCGCAGGAGAAGACTGTATATTTGAAGTTTACGAGAGAGTTTAGCATGGCAAAGGCAATTTTCCAAAATGATTGGCAGGAACTCCTTGCGGAGGAGATGGCACAGCCCTACTATCGTGAGCTGCGAGCATTCCTTATCGAGGAGTACCGTACACGTCGTGTGTATCCCGATATGTATTCGATCTTTAATGCTCTGCACTACACGAGCTTTGCTGATACGAAGGTCGTCATTCTCGGACAGGATCCCTACCATGGCGACGGACAGGCGCATGGACTGTCATTTTCCGTGCAGGTCGGCATTGATCCACCGCCGTCGCTGCTGAATATCTACAAGGAGATGCAGGATGATCTCGGGATCCTCCCGCCCGATCACGGCTGCCTCATCCCGTGGGCGCGGCAGGGCGTGCTCCTCCTCAACACTGTTCTCACCGTGCGCGCCCATGCAGCGGCATCACATGCAGGGCACGGGTGGGAGCGGTTCACCGATACCATCATTCGCCTCCTCGGGGCACGTGAGAAACCGCTCGCCTTCATCCTCTGGGGCAGTCCTGCACGAAAGAAACGCAGCCTTATCACGAATCCGCACCATCTCATCGTCGAGTCGCCGCATCCGAGCCCACTCTCAGCGCATCGCGGCTTTTTCGGCAGCCATCCGTTCTCGCGTGTCAATGATTTCCTCACGCGTGTGGGGGAGACACCCATCGATTGGCAGCTTCCACCGGCGGAGCAGATCGAGACCTGAGGGAGCCGATTCATCCATTTTGTTTCACGAAGTTATGATATAATAGGAAACAAGGGAAGTGATGCTGTGCATACGATTGAGGAGACGAAGAAGTCCTATGATGCCGCATGTAAGGAGGTGCTTGCTGACCGTTATATTCTCGCGAATATTCTCAAAGAATGTGTTGAAGAGTTTTCTGGTGAATCCATCGACTATATTGCTACGGTGTGTATTCAGGGATCACCGGAGATCGGCACCATTCCTGTTCGGGCGGATGAATCGGTGCGCCTGCAGTTGGAGGGGCTCAATACGGAGGACACTTCCCTGACGGAAGCAGTTGTCCACTATGATATTCGCTTTCGTGCCATTCTTCCACGGGAAGAAAGATCAATCAAACTCATCATCAATGTGGAGGCGCAGAACAATTTTTCTCCGGGCTACTCTCTGCTGAAACGAGCCATGTATTACTGTTGCCGCTTGGTCTCAGCACAGTATGGTACGGTGTTCACACACTCTTCGTACGATGATATGGAAAAGGTGTACTCGATATGGATCTGCACAAATCCTGGGGCACAGTGGGAATATACCATCACAAAGTATGCGATGCAGGAATGCAATCTGATCGGAAAAGCGCAAGCGAGGCCGGAAGAATACGACCTTATCGTGCCAATCATGGTCTGTCTGGGGAAAAAGAAATATCGTGAGTTGCAGGGACTGTTTCGCCTGTTGAATATGGTGCTCATTCATCAGAACCGGAACGACCGCAATGAAGTCTTAAATGAACTGAAAGATCACTATAATGTTGTCATGACGCCGAATTTGGAGAAAGGAGTGGCACAGATGTGCAATTTAAGCGAAGGAGTCTACCAAGATGGTGTTGCCTATGGCCTCGAACAGGGGCTTGAACAGGGGCTTGAACAGGGGCTTGAAC
>JABZYJ010000280.1 GCA_015265235.1 Selenomonas sp.
CCATGATTACGGGCTGCATTCTCTCACTCATCGTCACCCGTACGAGTCCGCAGGAGGTCACGAAGAAGTTCTTCGACGGCATGGGCAGCGCCTACGGCAGCGTCATGGGGCTCATCGTCGCCGCCGCCGTCTTTACCGCCGGCATGACCGCCATGGGGCTGACGGGTGCACTCATCGAGACAATGAAGGGCTCCGAGTCCATCGCACGTATCGCAGGAGCATTTGGCCCATTCGTTATTGCGATCATCTCCGGCTCGGGCGATGCGGCAGCACTCGCGTTTAACGGCGCAATTACCCCGCACGCAGAGGCCTTTGGCATGACCATCGTTGATCTCGGCTCACTCGCCCAGATGGCAGGCGCAATCGGCCGCTCCATGTCTCCCGTCGCCGGTGCGGCCATCGTCTGTGCAGGTCTCGCAAAGGTCAGCCCGATGGAGATGACGAAGCGCAACGCGCTCCCGATGCTCCTCGCGACCATCACGTTTATGATCGTCCTCTTCCTCTGAAGGCGACATCTTATGATCGATCAAACAAGGTTGAATGACTGACGTCATTTCGCCTGTGACACAACAAGGGAGGAAATATCATGGAACTGGATGCAGAGATTATGCACCTTGCCGATGGGATGCAGGAGGAACTGACGCGTCAGCGGCGTGACCTCCATCAGCACCCGGAGCCGGGCTGGACCGAGTTCCGCACGGCATCGATTGTGGCAAAGACGCTCACGGAGCTCGGCTGGGAGGTGCACACAGGACGCGAGGTCATGGAGGAAAATGCCCGCATGGGCGTGCCCTCGCCCGACGTTCTCGCACGTGAGAAGGAGCGTGCCGCCCGTGAGGGGGCAGACCCGCAGTGGCTCGACAAAATGGACGGCGGCTTTACAGGCATCGTCGGAGTGCTGCACTGCGGGGATGGTCCCGTCGTCGGTCTTCGCTTCGACATGGACAGCAACGATGTAACTGAGACGGATGCACCGGACCATTTCCCGAACCGCGAAGGATTCGCCTCCTGTCACCCCGGCGCGATGCACGCGTGTGGCCACGATGGACACACGACCGTTGGGCTCGGTGTTGCGCGCATTTTCTCAGCGCTCAAGGACAGACTCAGGGGGACGATCAAACTCGTCTTTCAGCCTGCTGAGGAGGGCGTGCGCGGCGCACGTGCTATGGCGGAGAAAGGCGTTGTGGATGACGTAGACTATATGCTCGGTGCGCACTTTGGTTTTAAGGCAAAGAGTACAGGCAGCATTGCCTGCAGTGTTGTCGGCTTCCTCGCGACGAGCAAGTACGACGCCCACTTCGTCGGTGTCCCTGCTCACGCAGGTGCCGCGCCTGAGACAGGAAAAAACGCCGTCCTTGCCACCGCCTGTGCCGCGCTTAACCTCCACGCCATCGCACGCCACTCGGGCGGTGCATCGCGCATCAACGTTGGCCGCATGGAGGCGGGCAGCGGGCGCAACGTCATCGGCGACAAAGGCTTGATTGCCCTCGAGACGCGCGGCGCAACAAGTGCGATCAACCACTATATGGAGACCGAAGCGGAGCGCATCATCAAGGCTGCGGCGCAGATGTATGACGT
>JABZYJ010000281.1 GCA_015265235.1 Selenomonas sp.
TAGTTGTGCGCAACCATATTGCGCAGCCCACGCATCTGTTTCCATGGGAGCTCGTTATACCGTTCTTTAAAGGGTTCCGTCAGAGACCTCGTCAGCTCCCCCATCTGCAGGAGATAAAAGCTCACGGCATCCCTCTCCACAAACTTATCGGCGGAGACAAAGGCATCGTAACCCTGCCCGATCTTCTGCAGAGCGATGCGAATGCGTACACAGTAGAGGAGCACATGATAAATACGTTGGAGATCCTTATCCCGAATGACCATAGACCTGAACCTCTTCACTGCGAATGCTCTGTAAAAATTTTTTAGAAAGCTGTCGCGTCGTCATAATATCAACCCGTCTGCCAAGTGCATCCTCCACATCCGCATAAAAGCCGGCGACATCCAGCCCTCTCAGCATGTCGCCCAAGTCGACACGCAAATCAATGTCACTTTGTTCCGTCGCCTCGCCACGCGCGTGTGACCCGAAAAGAAACACCTTATCTACGCCATAACGGCGACACACGGGATCAATCTTTTTCTTAATCTCAGCAACAGAGTCCATAGCACACCTCCACTATACTGATAGTATGCCATACAACAGGAAAATCGACAAGAAAAATCCGCGCTGCTTTTCAGCGCGGATTCCTATATTCCATTTACACCTTGAACTTGTCCGTCTCCGTCTGCAGATCGTTTGCCATATTGGCAAGGCTGCGGCTCGAGGAGGCAATCTCCTCCATGCCGGCCGCCTGTTCCTCCGTCGCGGCGGATACGTTTTGCGACTCACTGCCGATGCCCTTGGCGGAGGTGTCCACCTCGCCCATACCGTCGACAATCGAGCCCATATTCTCGCGCAGCTGGAGCACACGCTCGCTGACCGCCAGTGATGCCTTCTTGACATCCCCAATCATCGTGAGAATCTCAGAGAAGCTCTCGCCCGTCGCGGTGACGTTCTCCTTCCCCTTCTCTGCCTCACGGCGTCCTTCTTCCATCGATGCAACCGCCTGACTCGTCTCCTCCTGAATGCTTTGGATGAGCTCAGAGATCTTCTGCGATGCGTTCTGCGACTCCTCAGCGAGCTTGCGCACCTCCTCGGCGACGACTGCGAATCCACGCCCATGCTCGCCGGCGCGTGCCGCCTCGATCGCCGCGTTGAGTGCGAGCAGATTCGTCTGCCCCGAGATATTCGAGATGATCTCGACGATGTTGCCGATCTCCTTCGAGCGCTCGCCGAGCTTGCCGACGATCTCACCCGTCTGCTGAACCGTCTGGGCGATCGAGTTCATCTGCTCGACCGTGGACTGAACGAAGGCATTCCCCTCAGTCGCCTTCTGTGCTGTCGCCTGCGTCTGCTCACGTGCATGGCGCTGATTCGTGATGACTTCCTCCAGACCGCGCTGGAAGTCATCTATCGTCTCGCTGCTCTTTGTAACAATCGACATCTGCTTCTCGGCCGCCTCGGCAACCTCTGTGATGGACTGCGCCACATTCTGTGTCACCTGTGCCGACTGGTTCGCATTCGCCGTCAGTTCCTCGGACGAGCCTGCCACATCCGTCGCCGTCGCCTTGATCTTACGGATCATCTTCTGCATG
>JABZYJ010000282.1 GCA_015265235.1 Selenomonas sp.
CGTTTACCCAGCCCTGCACCTCGGCGTCATACGCGTCGTGGAAGCGGACGAAGCAGTCGGTGTCGATCGTGGTTGCGCCCTTTGCACCCTTGCGCACATCGGGGTAGGAGGGCTGTGCCATCTTGAGCGCACCGTCCTCACAGACGACTTCGCAGTTGATGTCATAGCCGAACTTGCAGTTGACGAAGACCTCATCGTCAACGCAGATGCCGTTCTTCGTGCGCAGGAGCATGATCTGCGGATCCTTTAGATGTGCCGCCGCCGCGCCCGTGACGCGCGGGAAAAGCACCTGTGCGGAGACGAAGTCGTCGTCGACGAGCCAGTGAATGACGTCGATCTCGTGAATCGCCGTGTCGTGCACCGCCATCTCGGTGGTGTAGCTGTCGGGCACGAGCGGGTTACGATGCGTGCAGTGGACGATGAGCGGCGCACCGTACTCACCGGACTTGAGCGCCTCCTTGATCTGCAGATAGCCCTTGTCATAGCGGCGCATAAAGCCAAGCTGGATGAGATGCTTGCCGCTCTTTACCTCGGCATCGATGACGGCGAGGCAGTTCTCGGCGGTCGTGCAGAGGGGCTTCTCGCAGAAGATGCGCTTGCCCGCGCGGATGGCGGATAGCAGAGCGTCCTTGTGCGCAAAGCCCGGAGTGACGATGAAGACGGCGTCGACATCGGGGCAGTTGATGAGGTCGTCCGCATTCTTGAACTTCTTGCAGCCGGAACCCGCAATCGCTGCGCCCTTATCGAGCAGCTCATCCACCATGTCGGCGACAGCCGTGACGGTCGCGCCCTGTGTGCGCTCTACGAGACGTTTGATGTGGTCGCGGCCCATGCCACCGCAGCCGATGACTCCAACCTTTAGCATAGGTAGTTCCTCCTCGTTTTTTTGTTAGAAATTGGTTCTATCATACATGTTACGGAAGAATGCGGACTGCGATGCTCCTAAGCAAACCCTAGTGGAGCAAGCGGAGAAAAGCGTTCGACTCGCCCCCGGCGTACTTCTTTCGTCCAAGCGTAGCGCGTTTAAGAAGTGCGCCGGTATTTAGGCGAACGAGAACGCGACCGCTTGTGCAACTAAGCGTTTGCGTGGAGCACGCACGTCCCGTTTGGTATAGAACCTAAAAATTGCGCTTGATAATGGCGTCGACCTTTTCCTTGCCGATGCGGTAGACATCCTCAGGATCCATCCGGTAGTATTCGGGACGGAAAAGTTCGAGCGATACGGCATCCGCCGCCCAGCCGATCTTCTTGAGTGTCTGGAAGATCTCGTCGAGCGGGATGCAGCCTGTGCCCGGCCAGACGCGATCCTCGTCGAGTAGGGCACCGATGGGGAAGTCCTCCGTATCGTTCAGATGGACGATGAAGATCTTCTTGCCGTCCGCCTGTGCGAGATCCTCGAGGCGCGAACCCATGCCGTAGAAATGGAAGCAATCGAGCGTAAGGCCTACGTTGTCCCTGCCTACATCCTGAATGATCCCGTATGCCTGTGCAAAGGTGTTGATGGATGCCGCAGGATGCCCGAGGAACTCGACCGAGATGCGCATGCCGTATTC
>JABZYJ010000283.1 GCA_015265235.1 Selenomonas sp.
GCCTGCATAATGGAAACAAAACAGCCCCCGAGCTGCTGTCTCGAGGGCTTTTCGTGTGTCTAAGGAAACACTGATAAATTATTATGTTGCGCAACTCTGCCTTGAAAGATTACAATAGAGAAAAACAATAAACGATGAGGGAGAGACAAAAATGGTGCAGCAAACATTTACAGACATGGAATACGCAAACCGTAACAGAACAACAAAGCGTGAAGCCTTCCTGGATGCCATGGAATCCATCATCCCTTGGAAAGAATGGATGGAACTCATTGCGCCGTTCTACGTCCAGAAAGAGCGTGGCAGGAAGTTAATCCCGCTCGAAACGATGCTGCGCATGTATCTCATGCAGAACTGGTTCGGTCTCTCGGACGAGGGAATCGAGGATGCAATCTATGACAGCTATGCCATGAAGCGCTTCCTGAAGATCGACTTCTCCATCGAACGGATACCGGATGCTACGACACTCCTGCACTTTCGACACCTGCTGGAAAAGCATGACATCACCCGCAAGATGTTCGATGACGTGAAAGAGCGGCTGGACGCCGCAGGACTCATCATGCACGGCGGTACAATCGTTGACGCCACCATCATCCATGCACCAAGCTCGACCAAGAACGCCACGAAGACCCGCGACACTGAAATGCACTCCGTCAGGAAAGGGAATCAATGGTTCTTCGGCATGAAGATTCATTCCGGTACGGATGCGGCAACAGGCTACGTTCATACAATCACAGGGACAGCAGCCAACGTGCATGACATCGTGCAGGCGCACGCATTGATCCGAGCGGATGACCACAGCGTCTATGGGGACTCTGGGTATCTCGGCGTGGAAAAGCGCGCAGAAATCCTTGAAGATCCTCATCTATCGAGCAGCGTGGATTACCGTATTGCGAAAAGACCTTCAAAGAACCGCACAACAAAGGCGTATGCAGGAGTCAACTGGGACAAGAAGATCGAACACGAGAAAACTTCCATCCGCTGCAAGGTGGAGCATCCGTTCCTCATTGTGAAGCGGCTGTTCCAAGCGGGCAGGACAAGGTATCGTGGCATCAAGAAGAACCTGCTCCGTTACTATCTGCTCTTTGCATCGGCGAACCTCGTCATGTGTTTGAGGGCAGGAAGGCAGAGGGCGTTCTGCATGACAATGGGATAAGTGCGCCCTTTTTCCCAAATTTCCCGGTGAAATGGGCGATTCGGGGAAGAAAAAGGGGCAATGAGAGCGAGTGTGTGAAAGAAATTCTGTAAAAACTTCTGACTCGAAGGAATAAGGACTTCTATGGTAAAATCAAATCATGGGAGGTCTTTGTTTATGGCGAAACAACAAAAAGAAGGTCACAAAGTCAAGATGACCGATGGGAAAAAAGCGATCATTCAGCAGCTCTTTGAGGAGTATGACATTGAGAGCACATCCGACATCCAAGACGCACTAAAAGACCTGCTGGGCGGAACCATCAAGGAAATGATGGAGGTGGAAATGGACAGCCATTTAGGCTACGAAAAATCCCAACGCTCCGCCAATGAGAACG
>JABZYJ010000284.1 GCA_015265235.1 Selenomonas sp.
AGGTAGACGTGCTCGAAGCCGTCCTTGATCTTGTTGCCGCCGAAGAGATCCGCGCCGAGCGTCAGCCCCGTGCCGGACTTGCCGATGTTGATCGCCGTGCCCGCCGTCGCCTGCTCAAGCTCCAGCGCTCCCTTGCCGGAGACTGCCTCACTAAAGGTCATCTCGTCCGCCGCGAGCTTGATGTTGCCCTTGTTCGCTCCATTCACGCCCGCCTTGACGCCCGAAATGGTACGCGAAGGAACCGGCGCCCCCGCGGGCGTCGTGATCGTGCCGATCGTCAGCTTGTTCGATTTCACGTTGACCGCATAGGCGTCCGCCGCGAGCGTGCCGATCTCGTTGTCCTTGTCGAGGGTGATGCTGCCGCCCGCAGCAGCCACCGAGCCGTCGCGGTTCAGGCTGGAGGAGATCACGGCGAGATTGTTCGTCTTGATCTTGCCCGCCGTCTGTCTGGCGTCCTGCAAAGCGTTCACGGTCAGGATCTTGCCCGAGGCAAGCGTCATGTCGCCCGTGAAGTTGATGTGCTTCGCCTGCAGGGTCGTGTTCTGCCCGAGCGAAGAATCACTTACATTGATCGTATCCTGCTTATCGTTGCCAATGCTGTAATGAGAGAACCCTGTACCGAATACGTTCGAAAACTTATTGTTCGTCAGCAGGAGATCACCCGTTGCACTATCGCCAAGTCCAATGGACTTTGTGCCGTTAAACGTGCCGATGCCAAGAGTCCCTGTGCCCGTGACTGAGGGACCACCCGCCGCTGCGGAACCAAGATTGGCGATGCTGTTCGTATAGAGATTCAACGCAGCACCCATGCCGATCTCCATCGTACCACCGCCCGGATTTTCGATGGATCCCGTTGTAAGCGTCACATTATAAGGATTTCCTGAGCCGTCCGTGCCGACCTTGAGGCCGCCCGTGCCGATGACCGCCTTGCCCGACTCCGCCGTCTTGACGACGACGCGGTTGTTCGCCTTAAGGCCGTCGATCATGACGGCAGTACTGTTATCATCACCAAGTACCAGTTCTACAAATTGATTGCCAAAAAGTTTGCCATTGAGCTGGTCGCTCGTGATGTGGAGCCCCGCGCCCGCTGCAGTGTTGTTGAGCGTCAGGTCGCCCTGCGTCTTTCGCGTGATGACGAGGCCGCTCTTGCCGACGATGTTCGTCGTATTGTCGTCCGCCGTCGGCGTAATGATCTTGTCCGTATGCACGCGAAGAGCGCCGACCGTGTCCGTGCCGGAGTCGAGCTGCGCCCTTGCGTCAAGCTGAACGTTGTTGCCCGTAACATCGACCCAGACAGGCGTAGAGCCATCAACGACTTTTACCTTGGCGTCCTCATTCAGAACGACATTGCCGCCGCGCGAGTTGATCGTCGCCTGTGCGTAGTTGCCCTCGACCTTGAGTGCAGCCCCCTGCTCCAGGTGAATATCGCCGTCCGTCTGGATGTTGATCTCCGCGCCGTTGTCCTTCGATGTGCCGCCACTGCCCTTGACG
>JABZYJ010000285.1 GCA_015265235.1 Selenomonas sp.
GCCCATGGCTTGACGTTCTTTTGCTCATCCACCTTTGCGGGCGAGCCGTCAACGATCATATAGGTTGTCACGTCAAATGCGCTCGTGTTGTCAACGTTTGCCGCTACAGACACCGTGATGTCATTCCCTCGTTTGCCCGGATACTTTGCCTTCGCCAGTGCGCAGGATGCCGCCACCGCGCCGTTGTCGAGGCGGTAGAAGTACCCCGTCTTGAGGTTGAGGAAGAGATCACGTAGGGACTTGAGCTCCGGCGCGGTATACGCATAGCCGAAGATCGAAAGGCTGCGCTCCTGAAAGTCCTCTGCCGTCACGGCAAACACACTGCCAACGGGCCCCCAATCCATCTCAAGCGGCATCGTTGCATAGCCGCGATCCGCGATGTCCGTCGATGCCCGCACACGCGACACAAAATTGATATACGTCCCAGGCAGTTTCTTGTTTTGAAACAGCCAAGTACCGCCGCCCAGTGCCATAAAATCACTCCTTCCCGACCGTCGCCTCAGCGACAATCCTGCCGTTAAACTCCTCCACCATCTGATCAACCTCGGCGAAGGTGTATTCCTTCCCCTCCTCGAGGAGGATCATGAGCGCGTCGCAGCACGGGCGATACTTCGCCGATGCCGCAAGCGCCTCACACGTATAGCGTGCCTCCTTCTGCACTGCTTTCTCTTCGTCCATACATTCATCATCCTTTCACGCGCTGACGCTGCGTCAACGACTCCATCGGCGGGACTTTCTCACGCTCACGGAGGACGAACACGTCATAGGCCGCCATGAAGTGAAGCACGCCGTCATGTATCTCTGCCTCCGTACGGGATGCACGGATGAGGTCGTCCCCCATGCGGATGTATTCGAGCCCCATGAGAAGCGTATCCGTGACCTCCTGCAGCTCCTCAGAGGTGCCCTCTGTGCGCGGGAAATAATGCACGTCAAAGCTGTGCCGCCGAAAGTAGCGGTTGCCGAGCTTTGCCTCCTGCGCTATGCGAAGCGGCAAAATGAAAAAGCAAGGTTCTTCAAAACCCTGCCCGATTTCATCTCGATGCACATCAACGCCAGGAAACAGCTCGCCAAGGCGAACGGCGATCCCGTCCACAATGTCATTTACCATGGATCCTCTCCTCAAAATACCGCTGAATCTTTCGCGCCAGAATCGCAGGTGCCGCACTCTCCACCTCGCGGGCAGAGAGGGTCATCGGAAATTGCCCTTCCACCCATGCCGCCTTAAGGCGTTTACCAATGGCAGGCACATACCGCCCCGGTGTCTGCCGATGCCCGTATTCGACATAGGAGGCGTACTCAGTGTTATTGACGAGCTCAACCTGATAGGTATCGCCGATCCTCTGCACGCGAATCTTGCCCTTGAGCAGCATCGACCACCCGCGCCGCAGCGTTCCGCCGCCTGAGAGACGCCGAAGCTTCACTTCGCCCTTGCGCTTTCCGCGCCGATACGTTGCCGGACTGCCGTCCTTTTCCCTCATCGGCTCATAAG
>JABZYJ010000286.1 GCA_015265235.1 Selenomonas sp.
ACGCATCCGTTTTATATCCTCCGCTCCATGATGGCTGCCGATGCGTGCTAAAATACATAGAACCTGATCGTCTGGAAAACTACTCTGAACCGCATCGAAACATGACGTTGATAGAAAAGTGTGCAGCGTATATAAAAAACAGCTCATCCGTTTATGAGGTTTACGAAAAATACACCGTTTTACTTGAAGTGATGGAAAAAATGCTACATGATTCTAAATCTCCACCGCATGAGGAAAGCATTCTTTTCTTATCTGAACTACCAAATAAGTACAACTATCTGGTGGAACACAAAGTCGAAACATTCAACGATGCTATCGAGCGTCAATATACGTTAGAAGTAGCTGATGCCTCTACCCTAAAAACAGAACGAGGGAGAAGGAATCGTGTGAAACTCTTTTATGAGAGTGTGGCAGAATTACCACTGCCAGAGGAATCCATTGCATACGCAAGGGCCCTTTACGAAAACTATGTCCCGTGAGCAGCAATTTACATCAAATGCAAAATGCAATGTGAGGATTCTTCACGGTGGTACAATGTGTTTACTTTCAAACATAGTGTTGAAAGTAAATTGGCAGTTTCTGCTAAAAAACACAAGTAAATGAACAGTTTTCTTGAAAAACTGCAAAGAGCCGTTCAGATAGATACAAAAAAATCGTAAAAATACAGGTGTCTGCTGAACCTCTTTATCCGATCACCATATCCCTTACTTTACTTTTCTCCCGATTTATGTACTTATACTTGACTTATTTTGTCAAGCAAATGCACACTTTTCTGCGAAAAAGTAAAGTGCGCAGTTGTAAAGAGATGCTTTACTGCTCAATGATTTGTCATCGCCGACAAATATCCATCCCCATCATACAAAAAAGCGGCGATCCCCTATAGATGGATTCGCCGCTATTTTTTAACCAGAATCACAGAACATTTGCTCTCAATCTATCGGAGGTATAGCCATGCCAACCAAACGCAAAGACGGACGCTATCAGTCGAGCGTGACCGTTGAGAATCCGATCACTGGGAAACGAGTCAAGCGGTACATCTACGCCTACAGCCTGAAAGACTTAGAAGTAGAGCGTCGACGTGTACTTGCCGCGAACTTCTCCGACTTCCTCCTCGTTGACACATTCCACAACTTCGCCGAGACTTTCTTGCAAACAAAGCGAGAGGTGGATAAACTCGAAGAATCGACGCTGACGACCTATCGCAGATTTCTGGACAAGTATATCCTCTCCATCATCCCGCCAAACATGAAGATCAATGACGTAAAGCCTGCACTAATAAAGCGTGTTCTCTCACAGATCACGGGAGATCGCACGAGACAGGCGGTCTATACGCTTCTCCACTCCATATTCAAGGCGGCGAAATTTGAACAACTGGTCGAGAACAATCCGATGGAGTTCATCCGCAAGCCAAAACACACGGCGACAACGACAGGGATTGTAACACCTGAAATTTATCACGCGCTCATGAGTGC
>JABZYJ010000287.1 GCA_015265235.1 Selenomonas sp.
CTCCGGCAAGGCACCGATCTACGCGAACGCGTCGAAACAGCTCGAGGTGCCCGCCTATGTGACGGTTGATCTCGGCATGACGTATCGCACAACGCTCGGCAAGGTGCCGACGACGTTTGGCCTTACGGCGTACAACATCCTCGATAAACAGTACTGGATGTCTCGCCCAAGCTATAACTACGCCATTCAGGGGCTGCCGCGCAGTCTCGTATTCTCGATGCAGATGGATATTTGATGGATCCCCCCTCCCCCGTGTGGGGGAGGGGGAATTTTTCAAGGAGGAACGATGAGAAATCTATTTCTATGCGGTCTGCTCCTCTGTCTCCTGCTTGCCCTCGTGGGTTGCGGGAAGGAGACGGCAGAGCAAACGCAGGACGCGGGCACAATCACGGTCACGGACAGTATCGGACGTGAGGTCACCGTACCCCACCCACTGACGCGCGTCGTCGTCTCGAATGCCTACAATGCCGAGCTCATCAATGCGGTCGGTGCGATCGACACGGTGGTCGGCGTCGACAACTACATCTTTAACGATGAGGCAGGCTTCAAGGGAAAGTTCAAGCAGGATCAGGTGATCGGCGCGAATCAGGGCAATCTGAACTATGAGAAGATCATCGAGCTGCAGCCGCAGGCGCTCATCCTGACGGGCAACGGCGGATGGGAGGATGCGGAAGAAAAACTGTCGAAATTCGGGATCGCCGTCATTGTCGTGGATGCCTACTACACGCGTGAGTTCCAGGACAACTGTGCACTGATCGGCAAACTCTTCGGCAAGGAGGAAGAAGCGGCGGAGCTCTCGGACTTCTTTACAGAAAAGCTCGACTACATCAAGAGGCAGACCGCCGATGTGCCGAAGAAGAGCCTCTATTTCGAGTACCGCACGGAGGGCAAGACGACAGTGCCGGGGGACTATTTCTTCGATATGGTGGAGTACTCCGGCGCGCACAATATCTTTGACGATGCGAAGAATGTGCAGGTGAATCCGGAGGCAGTCATCGAGCGCAATCCTGCCTATATCGTGAAGGTGTCCGAGCCGAAGGTGAACTCCTCCTATATCCCGCCGACACAGGAGGATGAGGTGCGCATCATGAATGAACTGAAGTCGCGCGAGGGATGGGATACGATCGACGCGGTGAAGAACGACCGCATTCTTCTGCTCTCGCACTATGTGCACGGCGGTGCATCAAAGCTCGTTGGGACGATGTATATTGCAAAGTTCCTCTACCCCGAGCAGCTGCCGGATCTGCATCCGGAGGATGTGTTCAAGGTTTGGCTGGAGAAATATCAGCATCTCCCATACGTCGCGGGGCATACCTATCCTGCCTTCCCGCTGTCGGGGGAGTAGGTCTTTATGCTGGAACAGGAATATCATGCGAGTACGCGACGCAGCATGCTCGTGATCGCGGCGGGCGCGGTGCTGACGCTTATCGCTGCCTATCTCTTTACAAC
>JABZYJ010000288.1 GCA_015265235.1 Selenomonas sp.
GTCACGGGGAGATCGGGTAGGTTCAGCTGTCCGTGGGCAAGCGCATCGACGTGCCCTGTGAGTGCCTCTGTCGCGGTCGTGATGGTCGCGGCAAAGCGGAGCAGGACGATGATGATGCCGACGACGAGGAGAATGCCGACCACGCTGAGCACCCCGTAGGTCATCTTGAGGCTCTCCAGCTGGGCAAAGGCGACGCTCTTCGGGACGGCGATGGCAACGATCCAGCCCGTCGAGGGCACCGTGCCATAGGCGATGATTTGCTCCTCGCCGTTCTTCTCCATCGAGAAATAGCCGCTCTTCTTCTGGATCATCTCGGCAAAGTGCGCTTTGAGCACGGAGGTGTCCTCGGCGCGTTTCATGGCGTATCCCTCGGAGGAGGCAATGATGAGCCCGTCGGAGGAGACGATAACGCCCTCGCCCTCACCGTGGTACTTTAGTGATTTGACGCGCTCGCCCAGTGTGTCGAGCGAGATGTCGACGCAGACCCCGCCGCGCAGCGCGCCCGTGCGATCACTGTACGACCGTGTGGCGGAGACGATCATCTTCTTCTGCGTGATGTCCTCGTACGGGGCGGTAAAGGACAGCCCGCTCGTCTTGACGGCCTGCTGATACCACGGGCGGTCATGCGGGTTGACCCGATCGCTCGCATCGCCGCCGACCCACCCGATAAAGTGGTTGTCCTCCGTGCCGTTGACGATGTCGAACACCTCCGGATCATTGGAGCCGAGGCTCACCAGTGCCTGATCTAGGCGTTCGGGACGATCGACGAACGCCTCGAGCAGATTGGCGGTTGCGTCCGCCAATTTCCCCTTTTCGCGCAGATACCCGTCGAGCTCGCTGCACTCGTTCGTGAGAACGGCGTTGATCTCCCCTGAGATGCTTGCTGTGAGGGCGCGCTCTGCCGTGATGTAGCCGATGATGCAGATTCCGGCGACGAGAACGGCCATGACGATGCCCGTCAGCAGCAGTTTTAGTCTGATGCTCATGTCTCTCTCTCCTTAGAATAGTATACTTCCCTATAATAAGATAAGTTTACGCCTTTTGGAGGAATAAGGCAAGATATTTAACCAATATTTATTTAATTTGGATAAAACAAATGAATTGAAATTAAAAGAATATTTTATCCGCGAAAGAACACGTGGATGTAAAAAAGACGGCAGCACGAGGGTGTTTCCCCTTGTACTGCCGCCACTTCTCATACGAAGTCGTTTAGAGTGTAAATTTCTGTGTCGTATTCTGCAGATCCGTGGCGAGTGTCGCGAGTGCCTGTGAGGCAGCGGCGATCTCCTCGCTCGATGCGGACTGGCTCTCCGAGGCGGAGGCGATGGTCTGCATGTGTGCCGCCGTGGTCTGCGAGATGGCGTCGGCCTCGCCGGCGGCGTGAACGATCTCCTCTGCGCCTTGGGCGACGTTCTGCATCGCCGCATTGATCGCTGTCATTTCC
>JABZYJ010000289.1 GCA_015265235.1 Selenomonas sp.
GTTCTGTCAGCTTCGAGCAAAGACGAAGTTGCCTCCACAGGCAGCGCTTCGGGCGAGTGTGGAGGTGTCGGATGATAAGATCTCTGTCAAGGCACAGATGAAAATTGTACTGAAGGACGGGACGAACTATATCGAACTTTCCCAACTCCCGGAGGCCCAGTATCTGCGCATTGTCACAGATTTTTCGGCGTCCGTCGGAGAGCGGGGGACATTCGTGCCCGTACTCTATGAGTATCAGATTACAGCAGAGAATGAAGTCGATTCTGCAGATATGCTGTGGGCAACGCGTCCTGACTGGGAGCGTGGCACCTTTAGCGGAGCCGTAGGCTTTGCTCCGGTGGATCGTCTGCGTGACTATCCTGCCTATACGGACATCATTCATGGCTGAGATACAAAAACGAGGAAGCGTATACAATACGTTTCCTCGTTTTTTTGAGAGATAATTATGTACCATTCTGCAGCTTCGGATAGAGCCGCTCTGCGTTCTTTGTCGTATAGCGTGCGACGTCCTCGATGGTCTCACCGCGGATCTCGGCGATCTTGGCGGCGATATGTGTGACATAGGCGGGCTCGTTGCGCTTGCCGCGCAGGGGGCCGGGAGCGAGGTAGGGGCAGTCCGTCTCGACGAGGAGTTTGTCTGCCGGAGCCTCGCGGACGATGTCGGGCAGCTTCGCCGCGTTCTTGTACGTGAGCGGCCCGTCGATGCCGATGCAGAAGCCCATCTTCCAGAGTTCGCGCGCCATCTCGAGACTGCCCGAGTAGCAGTGGAGGACGCCCGTGAGCCCCGCACCCTCGGAGCGCAGCATGGCGAGCGTGTCGCCGTGCGCCTCGCGGTCATGGATGCAGACGGGTAGCCCCGCCTCGCGTGCGAGGTCAAGCTGCGCTGCAAAGAGGTCACGCTGCAGCACGCGGCGTGATGCGTCCTTTTCCCAGTAGTAGTCGAGACCGATCTCGCCGATGGCGACGACCTTCGGATGCTGGGCCCATGTGAGGAGCTGACGGCGCATCTCGTCCGTCAGCACACACGCGCTCTCGGGATGGATGCCGACGGCGGCGTAGAGTGCGGGATGTTCCTCCGCATCCTGCACCACCTGTGCGGATGCCGCCATCGTGTCGCCCATGCTGATGATCTTCGCTACGCCTGCCTCACGCGCGCGTGCGATCACGTCGATGCGGTCATCGTCGAATTTTTCATCGTAGAGGTGGGCGTGCGTGTCGATGAGCGTCATGCCTTCTCGACCTCGATGCGCGGGAAGAGCTGCTCTGCTGTGCCGATCGTATGTCCGTCAGGCGTCGTACCCCATGCGGCGATGTCCGCCAGCTGCACGCTGTCAAAGTCCTCATGGAAGCCGAGCTGTTCGTGGATGCGGCGTGCCGTCGTCGGCATGAACGGCGTGATGAGGACGCTGACGATGTGCAGCGTCTCGACGAGGTGATAGAGCAC
>JABZYJ010000028.1 GCA_015265235.1 Selenomonas sp.
TCTGCGTCCGGTTTTCCACCTCGTTCGGACGAAAAAATCTACGCCAATCTGGCAGACCTCATTTTATCAGTGATTCCCTAAAGTGCGGTTTGCGTTTCTCTAGGAATGCCGTCACAGCCTCACGATGATCCGCAGAGGCCCCCGCCTTCCCGAGATTCTCCGCCTCGATGCGGCTGTATGCCATGTAGTCACGGTAAAAGACTTCGTAGTAAAGCTGCTTCTGCATGGCGACGGCACCGAGCGGACGGTGCAGGAGTTTTACGGCGAATGCACGCGTTTCCTCCTCCAGTTTCCCCTCGGGGGCGATTCGCGTTGCCAGTCCGAGGCGCAGCGCCTCCTCACCATAGACAGGTGTACTCAGTGCCATGAGCTCAATCGTCTTCGCAAGGCCGACAATCTGATGCAGGTGGTAGATACAGCCCGTGTCCCCGGGCAGGGCAACGTTCGAGAACGCTGTGAGCAGACAGCTCTCTTCCGTCATGATGCGGAAATCTGCACCGAGTGCGAGCCCGCAGCCCGCGCCCGCCGCTGTGCCGTTCACCATCGCAATCACAGGTTTGCGGCACTTTCGCAGAGCGAGCGACGCCTGCCCCGTCAGCATGGAGAGTTCATAGCTGATGAATTCAAAGGTCGCCATCTCCTTGATGTCGCCGCCTGCGGAGAAATTCTTGCCCGCGCCCGTGAGGATGATCACCTTCACCGCTTCGTCCGCATCACAATGCTCCACAGCCGCAATCAAATCGCGAAACATCTGCGCGTCCAGTGCGTTGTTTGACGCCGGACGATCCATAACGATCTGCGCGATACCATCCTGAATGGATTGCTTGATATGCTGGTACATGGGAAACCTCCTATAGGGATACACAAAGGAAGATGTCCCGCTCGGGCAGCGAGCGGGACATTCTCAGCAGCTTGTCCTGCCAAGGAGCGGATGTGCGGTCGGACGCAGGTCACGCACGCGGATGAGGTGCAGTGCCTCCGAGAGATCAATGTCTCGACGTTCGGAACCGTTCTCATACACATAGACCGGATGCTCCACGCCGACCTCGCTGCCCGGCATATATACATACTCCGCCGTATGCGCATCACCAAAGATGATGCCGCGATCCAGCTGTGCTTCGCGTATCAAAACATATCCCTCCGCCAGAGCAGGTAGACCGCCAGCGTCGATACGCAGACAGCAAAGATGAGCACGCGCAGAAAGCCCGTCGGATCATCCTGATACGGCACCGGCACATTCATCCCTAGGAAACTTGAGATCACCGTCGGGATGGCGAGAATAATCGTAATCGCGGTCAGAAACTTCATCACGAGGTTCAGATTGTTCGAGACGATGGACGAAAACGTATCGGCAAGACGCGCCAAGATCGTGCTGTATAGATCCGCCATCTCACGCGCCTGCTTATTCTCGATGATGACATCCTCCAGGAGATCCTCGTCCTCCTCATACATGCGAAAGATATGATGGAGGGAGGTATTCGTCCGCAGGCGCATCAGGCGGTCGAGCACCGCTCCGTTCGAGCGCAGTGCTGCATTGAAATACGTCAGGCCCTTCTGCAGCTGCAGCAGACGCAGGATTTCGCTGTTCTTCATATCATGCCGCAGCCGATCCTCGATCTCCTCGGTCAGCTTGCTGATCTGCCGCAGATAGCGCAGGTAGAACACATCGGATTTATAGAGAATCTGAAAGAGGAACCGCGTCCGCTTGTACGTGCGGAACATCTTCGCTGTCCGCTCGTTGAACTCCGCGATGACGGGCGTCTCTTCGAGACAGACCGTGATGACATGCTCATCCGTGAGAATGATCGCAAGCGGCAGTGTGTCGTAGCTGTCCTCGCCGCGATAGACGGGGACATTGGTCAGGATCATGACGGAGTCATCCTCAACATCCGTATGCGAACGCTCCTCATCGTCGAGAGCGGAACGCAGGAAATCGGGATCAACCTCCGTGAGGGTACTGACGACCTTCAGCTCGTACGGCGTCGGATTGACGATATTGATCCATGCCCCTTTGGACAGCGTCTTGAGTGACAGCTCCTGCAAGGGGCCGGATTCCATGGATTTATAAATCTGCAGCAAGGGAGAACGCTCCTTTCCGATCGTCCTCCCCCGCTGTCACCGCATCATAGCTGCGCAGCGAAGAGAGGACAAAATACACGTATGCGGCGGAGGCTGCAAAGGTGTATCGTCCATGCTCTTCACTTCCTTTCATCGTGCTCAGAAATTACCCTGCATCAAACATTAAAGCGGAAATTCACCACATCACCGTCGCGCATGACATAGTCCTTGCCCTCAAGGCGCACCAGCCCCTTGTCACGCGCTGCCGCGACACTGCCGAGCGAGACGAGATCGTCATAGTTCACGATCTCCGCACGGATGAACCCGCGCTCAAAGTCCGTGTGAATCTTTCCTGCCGCCTTCGGCGCGGTCGTTCCGCGCGTAATCGTCCACGCACGGCACTCATCCTCTCCCGCCGTGAGGAATGTCTGCAGGCCGAGCAGGGCAAACGCACCGTGGATCAGGCGATCCAGCCCGCTCTCCGCAAGGCCGAGATCTTCAAGGAACGCTGCTGCTTCCTCGTCATCGAGCTCGGCAATCTCCTCCTCGAGGCGCGCCGATACCGTCACCACCTGCGCACCCGTACGTGCAGCATACTCCTTCACCTTCTGCACGTGGGGATTCTCCGCATCCGCTGTCGCCGCCTCATCCTCGCCGACGTTCGCGATGTAGAGGATGGGCTTGCGCGTGAGGAGATTCAGATCACGCAGGATCCCCTGCTCCTCCTCGGAGAGCTCCACCTCGCGCGCAGGCCGCCCCGCATCGAGCGCCTCCTTCAGGCGCTCCAGTGCTGCGTGCTCCGCCTTTGCCTCCTTGCTCCCCGATTTCAGCAGTTTCGTCACCTTGACGAGGCGTTTTTCCACCGCCTCCAGATCGGCAAGGCACAGCTCCGTCTCGATGATGTCAATATCGCGCAGCGGGTCAATGCCGCCCTCTACATGCGTGATGTCCGAGCTCTCAAAGCAACGAACCACATGGGCGACAGCATCCACCTGACGGATGTGCTCGAGGAACTTATTTCCCAGCCCCTCGCCCTTCGAGGCGCCCTTCACAAGGCCGGCAATATCGACGAAGCGCACACTGGCGGGCGTCGTCTTTTTGGAATGATAGAGATCCGTCAGCACCTTGAGGCGCGCATCCGGTACGGCCACGACGCCCACATTCGGCTCAATCGTGCAGAACGGATAGTTCGCCGCCTCTGCGCCCGCCTTCGTGATAGCGTTGAACAGCGTGCTTTTTCCCACATTCGGCAGACCGACGATTCCGACTTCAAGGTTGCTCACAGATATTCCTCCAAAACACGTTATGACAGATATACACGTTATGTTATAGCACACAACCCATGCACAGGTCAATTCCAACACAGTTTTCCGACGCTTTTCTTCACAGCATGAACGTATATGTTGCAAATGGTACTTTCAATTTTTATATCTTGTGCTATAATGTGAAAAAGTCAAAGGGAATTTCCCTTACTTTCACTGTATTTTCCCATAGGAGGTCATTATGGCGATTACCAAAGATATGAGCATCATCGAGATCGTGCAGAAGTATCCCGACACGGTCGAGGTTCTGATGAACGCAGGCATGGGCTGCCTCGGCTGCGCGGCGGCACATTTCGAGAACATCGAGCAGGGTGCACTGGCACACGGCATCGACATCGACGCGCTCATCGACAAGCTCAACGAGACGGTCGGCGAGACAGCCGCAGCACAGTAAGGAATCGCTGATAAATTCAGCAATTCCTAAGCAAAATACGCACGAAAAAGCCACCTCACGACAGCGAGGCGGCTTTTTTTGATGCAGTTGTTAGAGCAGCTCCCGTACATCCCACCAAATCACGGCCGAGCGCGTCGCAACGGTGCACTTTCCGTTCTTTGCCTCTGCGCAGACGGCGCGGTGCAGCTCCTCACGCACGGTATCCGTAACATTGCCCTCGTACTGCTCGTAGGCGAGCAGCCGATACCGCAGCTCATCCTCGATACTGCGCTCACAGCGATAGTCAATCGTATGCACGTTGGCGAACCGTCCCTGCGCAGCAAGCATATTGTAGAGAATCTGGAACTCCTCCACATCACAGCTGCTCGCCGAGCGCGGATTTTTCTTGTCGGGGATCTCCGCAACGATGGCGCAGTATGCCTTCGTATATGCCTCCATCTGCAGGATGAGCGGCCATACATCCGCATACATCCAGAAGACGAGCGACACCGTCACGAGATCAAATGCGCGGTCAAGTGCCCCGCCGACGGGAAGATCCTGCACCAGCTCCTCGATCACCGCATAGTTGGACACCCCTGCCTCAGCGGCATTTTCCCGCAGGAGGTGTACCATCTCATGCGACGGTTCCACGGCCGTAGCGAATTTGATCTTCTCGGCAAAGGGAATAATAAAGGAGCCGGGTCCCGCGCCGATATCGAGCATCGTCGCGTCCGCGCTCAGAATGTGCCGCAATGCCGCATAGGTTTTTCGCCCGTAGTCATAATCGTTGCTGCGGCGCATGGCGGAGAAATCCCGTGCGCGCTTGTCCCAATAATCCACCTGCGGGTTTGCCCGTATGTGCTCCACGCGTTCGTGAAATTTCTCCTTCCACCAGGCATTCCAAAAGGAAAAGTCCGGCTTATCTCCCATGCAAATACTCCTCTCCCGCGGCGAAATGCTCCTGTTCAATGATGCCGAACGACGGTAAATCGTGCGAGGGAAATTGGCTCTTTCGGCATGATGTGCGCCTTCTCCCGTGCAATGGCGATCTGCTGCTCCGCCGTGTCGATCCCCGCGAGATCGGGCAGCAGGAGACCGCGCCGACGGTCCGCCACACTTTTTACGATAACGCCGTAGACATGTGGATCCAGTTCCTCTGCCGACGTGATCGGCTCAGGCGTACTGAGCACATCCACGCTGTAGACGAGACGATCCAGTTCCTCCACGGCAATCGGCTCAAATCGGCTGTCGTGTGCCGCTGCCGAGACTGCATTGTAGAGAATCTCCTCGGCGAGACTCTGCTGTGCGGGCAGAAACGTCCCGATGCAGCCGCGCAGTTTTCCATATTTCTTGATGGAGACAAACACCCCTGCACGCCCCTCTGTCAGCTCCGCCGGCATGTCCGGCGGCAGAGCGGCGTAGCTATGCGTCCGCACAAAGTGCTCCACGCTCGCCCGCGCGAGACGTACATACATATCCTCCGATGCACGCAGCTTCTCCATCGCCGCATCCTCCGCACGAACGAGCTGTGCCGTATAGTCGCGGCTCTCATCCGTTCCCGTGACCGTAAAGGAAGCCACTGCATAGCCGACGCCGAAGGGTCCTTCATAGCTGCAGAGACGGCTCTCTATTGCACTGCCGTCGAGCACACCGGCGAGCACCCAGAGCCCATTCAGCCCACAGTGTCCTGCCGCCTCGGCAAAGCTCCCCGGAATCTGCAGCAGGGAGAAAAAATCCCCCGTCCCCATAAACGCCGTACAAAGGCGGTCAAACTCCGGTCCCTCCTCTGCAAAGCCATTCGGTGCCGCAGGACTGAGCCGATGCGAGAGATCGCCGCTCGCGATACATACCGTGCGCCGCCCCAGCCGCTCTGCCACGGCGGCAATGCACTGTCCGAGCCGCGCGTGCAGATAGGCCGACAGCCCCGAAACACCGATGCGTACCACCTTAACCGGCGCATCTCCGAGATAATCGCTCAAAAAGGCCAGCGGAATCATCGTCGCGTGATCGAGTGCCGGCGCCCGCTCACCGAGGGTGCCCGCCGGAATATCGTGATCCATCGCCGTCGCGGCAAGCGCCCGTACGAAATCCTCGTCATAGTCGACACCGACAGAGATCGCGGGATGTCCAAATGCCGCAAAATTTCCTTCCGCATGCTCTCCCGGTGAGATATGAAAGTAATCCTCATAGACGACAGCATGCGGACTGATGACAACAACGGTATCGGGACGAAGCTCTGCCGCCGCACGCATGACCTCACGATAGGCGGCGACGGTGTGCGCAATCTCCTGCTCACGTCCCGCGCCGATCGCGGGAAGAATGAGCGGCGGATGTGGTACAGCATAAGCAGCAAGAACAGACATAAGATTCACACTCCTATACAACGAATGATGGACTTCATCTTATCCGCGATTCCCTAAAAAAATACCGACTGCACTGCAGTCGGAAGGAACGGTGCACCATGGGTGCGGCTTCGTCCTGCCAAGGAAAAGAAGACGAGATAAACCTGCAGCGAACCCACGAGAACAAATGAAAGGAAGCGCTGACCACTATCCCGTCAGCGGTTCCGATAAGCCAAAATGGTGCGGATGAAGGGGGTCGAACCCATACGCCTTGCGGCACTGGATCCTAAGTCCAGCGCGTCTGCCAGTTCCGCCACATCCGCATAGAGATCATTCTATCATGCACGCGCAATACTGTCAATCCGCGCCCCCCGCCACGAGAGAACGGTTTCCCGCATCTCCGCCGTATGCAGCACGCCCTCTGCGAATCCGCGCCGTACCAGTTCCGTAGGGAGATACTCATCGTATTTGTCAAACACGGGCACCTCATCCGGATAGAGGAGCTCCATCGACGAAAAATCTGCTGCTGCCTCCTCCGCGAGAAGACGGAAAAAATCGGCAGGAGACGCCTTCATCGTAAACTGCATAAAATACGGCCGCATGGATTCCAGTCCACGCAGGCCAAGCCGCGCGGCACAGCGGATTCGCAGAAATCGCTCCAACGCGAGGAAGGCATAGCTGCCGAGCCACGGCAGGAGTGCATACATCGCTCCGCCCAGCGGAATGAGTACATCCCGTGCTGCCCCTGAATGCTGTGCCGCTCTCCGCGCTCCCATGAGACGTGCTGCGGCATTTTTCAGCAGATACGGAGGAAGAAGATCCTCGGCGAGTACCTGCCGCATCCGATGCAGGATATGCGTATGAATGTCCCCGGGGCACTCGCCGAAATACGCGGGCACATTCCCCTTGACCATTTCACAGTAAACGTGATGCCGCTTGCGGTCCACCTCCAGTACACGCCATACATGCCCCGCGATAGCAATTTTCTCACCGACCGGCGGCGGTGTGACAATCGTTCCGATCTCTTGGGACTCACAGCGAACCGTGTACTCCTCGTTTTCCTGAAAGACACCGTAAAAGCGATAGGACTGCACGACGCGCTCCCCTGCCAGTCCGACGATCAGGCCGCCGCGCTCCGTCCGCTGGATATGCTCCTCCTGCAGGAGATGGCGCAGGAGCGTGCGATAGTCCTCCTGCGTCACGCGCGTGAAAATAGGCAGTGTGAGCACCCGTTCCGCCAGTGCGCGCGGAGAGAGCTCTCCACAGGAGGCGAGGGTGCTCATCGTCTGATGATAGAGGAGGCTGAACGGGAGACGATGAAGGCGCGGCGGCTCCACCCAGCGCTCCTCAAGATAGAGCTGGATCAGGGCTATGCCCTGCAGGAGTTTCCACGGGATCGTCGCAGGCAGGAGAGCGCGTGCATCGGGCACATCCTCGCGCACGACAAAGTGCATCTCCTGCGGCTGCCCGCGCCGCCCCGTTCGTCCCATGCGCTGGAGGAAGGACGACACCGTCCACGGCGCATCGATCTGAAACGCGCGCTCCAGTCTGCCGATGTCGATGCCGAGCTCAAGCGTCGCCGTCGTGCACGTCGTGAGACAGCTCTCCTCATCCTTCATGCGTGCCTCTGCCGTCTCCCGAAAAGCAGCCGAGAGATTGCCATGGTGGATGAGGAACCGATCCGGCTCATGCCTTCGCTCACAGTAAGAGCGCAGAGTATTCGTCACGGCCTCGCACTCCTCGCGCGAATTGACAAAGACGAGACATTTTTTCCCGCGCGTATGCTCAAAGATATAGGCAATCCCCGGATCCGCCCCCTCCGGAGCCATATCGGTCGGTGTATCCGGTGCGGTGGGCAGATCAATATCCGTACGGCCTTCTCCCGCCTGCGTGTCCTGTACGTAGAAATGCTCCATGGAAAGCCGCCATCGGCTCCCCTTCGCCGCGATCTCCGGCACCAGTGTCCCACGCCCCGTCCCCGCTGCAAGGAGAGCCCCCGTCTCTGCGGGCGTGCCGATGGTTGCCGACAGCCCGATGCGGCGCGGCTGCACACCGGCGATCCGCGAGAGACGTTCGATCAGGCAGAGCGTCTGCCCGCCGCGATCCCCGCGCAGGAGAGAATGTACCTCGTCGATCACGACGAAGCGCAGATCGCCAAAGAGCTTTGGAATCGCCGCATGCCGATGCAGGAGGAGCGCCTCAAGTGACTCGGGCGTGATCTGCAAAATGCCCGACGGGTGCTTCATCAGCCGCGCCTTGTGCATCTGGCCGACATCACCGTGCCAATGCCACACGGGGATACCCGCCGTCGCGCAGAGCGGCGTCAGCCGCTCAAATTGGTCATTGATGAGTGCCTTCAACGGGCCAATGTAGATGCAGCCGACGGAGCTGGGAGGGCTCTCCAGCAGCAGGGTGATGATGGGAAAGAACGCCGCCTCCGTTTTCCCCGACGCCGTGGAGGAAGTGAGGAGGACGTGCTCCTCCGACCCAAAGATCGCCTCGCCTGCCGCGACCTGAACCCCGCGCAGACTGCGCCAATCCTGCCCGTAGATGTATTCACGGACACAGGGCGCATAGCGGTCAAACACGTTCATAGATCAAACTCCGCAAACTGCGCGCTGACCTCCGCCCCCTCCACCGCATTGGCGGCATAGGAAAAGTTCTCTGACAGGAGCAAATCTGCCATCTTGAGCGTCGGTGTCTGATAGATGATATCCAGTGCCTGAATAAAGTCACGAATCACCTCACGCGGCGTAATGTGGTCATCCGCGCCGATGCGCCCGAACTCGATGCGGATAAAATCCGCCAGATCCTCCTGTGTGACGGTCGTCTCGTATCCGTACAGCTCCGCATGGATGCCTGACAGCTTTTCCACCAGCACCAGCATCTCCTCGTGGGTCAGGGGCGACAGCTTGATGACGGGCGAGAGCAGATCACGATGCTCTCCTGCAAAGCGCCCCTCGGCGAGGCGTGAGCGCAGCGCCTCATAGCTGTATACGCCGCGGCGCGTATCCTCCATGCAGGCAGGCGTGCCGCAGAGAACCATCCCGAGATACTTGGCGCGTCCCTGCATGGCGTCGTTATACATCGTGAGGATCTTCTCATAGTTGTACTGGCGCGTAATCGCATGGGGAATCTTGTAGATATTGACCAGCTCATCGATAAAGATGAGCATCCCCGCATAGCCCGCCTGCCGCAAAAATGCAGCGAACAGCTTCAGATACTCATACCAGTCATCATCCGTGATGATGATATTCACGCCGAGCGCATGACGCGCCTCCGTCTTGGTCGTATACTCCCCGCGGAACCATCGTGCCACCTGCGCACGCAGCGCATCGTCACCGTCGCGGTAGGCATGGTAGTAGAGCGTCAGAAGACGCGTAAAGTCAAAGCCGTGGACAAGGTCATTCAGCCCGTAAATCATCGCAGCAATACGCCGCTCCACCGCCGCCGAAAAGTCCGCACGGTCCGGCGGCGTTTCCTCCGCCGTCTCCTGCTGCACACGGCTGATCCAGCGATCGAGAATGAGGGTGAGTGCGCCCCCCTCGGGCGTCGTCTTGGTCGCCATATTGCGGATCAGCTCACGATAGGTTGCGAGCCCCTGCCCACGCGTCCCCTGAAGCCGGCGCTCCGGAGAGAGATCGGCATCCACAACGACGAAATTCTTCGCCATCACATAGCTGCGCAGGGTCTGAAGGAGGAAACTCTTGCCGCTCCCATAGCGCCCCATAATAAATCGAAAGGATGCGCCGCCCTCTGCAATCATATCCACATCCGACAGGAGCGCCTCGATCTCACGCCGACGCCCCACCGTGATATAGGGAAGCCCGACACGCGGCACAACGCCCCCCTTGAGCGCATTGATGAGCGTCTGCGCGATACGGCGTGGAACCTTCCGCTGTTCATTCGATGCCATGACTGTACCTCCCTGCCAATTCCTCCCGATAGTCCTCCACAACGGCAGGCGGCTCGCCCTCTATCACCGTATCGGAAAAATCCTCATACAGCTTCTCGTTGATGCCGTCCACGAGCACGGAGAGGATCTGTCCCTCCGCACGCACCCAGTCCAGCGCCCCACCAGTGAGGAGCGTACAGAGGAGCCGCTTCTCCGCCTGTGTCAGTCCGTGATCGGTGGACGGTGTATCCTGCTGCTGCGGATTCGTATATGGCGCTGTCGCTGCATTCTGCGCTGTAGGAGGGGGCGGAGACTGCTCCGGCATAGGAGGTGATATATCCTCCCCTGTGACGGGGAGCAATTCATCATCCTCATCCACAATCAGGCGCTCCTCGGTGACAGCGGCATCGGCGCGAATGCGGTCAAGCTGCCTGAAATCCAAATGAACGCGGCGTGCCTCGATCTCGCGCTGCGCCGCGAAAAATTCTGCCGTCTCCTCACGGATGATCTTCCACTGCCATTTGAGAAGCTGCGGCAGACGAATCTCCGTGAACCCATAGTGCTCACGCAGCTGCGTATCCACCCCACGCAGGAGCCCACCGATACGCTGCGCCGCACCATCGGTACGCTCATAGGCACGCAGCTGCCATGCGCCGCCGGTGCACTCATACTGCCGCAACGGATGCACAGCATAGATGCGATCCTCCTCCGCGCGCGGCGGATGGAACACGGCCGACGCAAAGAGATCCACCGACCTCGTACAGGAACGTGCGATACAGTCCGAAAAGAAATCGCAGATGCGATGCTTCTCGTAGTATTCTTTGACACGCGCAAGAACGCGGAGAACGATGGCATCTGCTTCCGCCGTATGTGCACGATAGAGTTTAGAGCGCTCCAAACGATACGAGGAAAGCGTACAGACTGCCGCCATGATCTCCTCTGGCGTATGCTCCTCTTGATGCAGCATCACATAGACAGCATCATCCTGTCTGCGCTGCTGGACTGCCCCATCATGCTCCTCCAACAGCGCAGGGCTGAGCCCGTAGTAAATGATGAGTGCACGCTCCCAATCCTTGAGGTAGCGCAGAATCTGCGGATCCAGAGCGCCATAGGCATGACCGAAGGAATGCAGGCGCTCATAGGCGTCCATCGGCGATGTGCAGCCAACGAGGGCCAAAAGTTCATAGACGTAGAGCGCCGCGTAGGACATCCCCCGCCGCTCCACCTCCCCGCGCCGCACCTTCGTCCGCCAAGTAAAATACCCACGCAGCTCGGGATCGGTGAGCGAATCATACGTCGGGAAATACTGATTGACCGTCCCCCGATAGTCATAGTCGTCCTCATAGTTCGCCATGAGACGTGCCTGCTTGAGAAAAAGCTCGGAGCGGGACTGCCAGAAGTTCGTCGAGGTTTTGACGAGAGAGCGCATGGCACGGAGCAGCTTCGGCGTTTTCTCCGCCGGCGGCTGCGGCGGGATCGCCTCATCTCCATAGAGATTCCGCCCCGTACGCCTGCCGTCTGCAAGCCTCCACTCCCATACCATATTGCGCCCTCCTCTCGTTCATGCGTTCGAATCTATCCTTTTATTGTACTACGAATTAGCGAAAAGGCAAGAATTGTACGCAAAGAAAATACGCCTCCCGCCGGGCAGCGGAAGACGCTTTTCGATAGAGAGAAAGAAATGTAGGGAATGTATGTGAACCCTACGGAAGGGAAGACCGCAGGAGATTCACCAAAATCGGTTGTAAGCGTTCCGTTCAGCATGCTCTGCGTCGCTCTCTCGCTTACAGTGATTACTATAACGGAGCGATTTTAAAACGCCTTGTGAAGCGCGTTAGGTTTTAATTAAGAACTATCGTTTGCCTATTGTTTTACGCGCTGAGACCGGGATTTCGCGCCAAAGCAGGATCAAAAATCAACGATAATTCGGCTGTACCGACTTTATCCGTGCTTCCCTAGCTCAGCAGGAGGCTGTCGCTCGCCAGCTCGCTGCCCGCCGCCTGTTCAAACATGGAGAGCAGGTCGCGCGTGGTCAGTCCCTCCTTTTTCTCCTGTGGCACATCGAAGAGAATGCGTCCCTCATGCAGCATGATGAGGCGATTGCCATAGCGCAGCGCATCCTTCATATTGTGCGTAATCATCAGCGTCGTCAGCTGATCCTCCGCGACGATCTGCTGCGTCAGTTCCAGCACCTTCGCCGCCGTCTTCGGATCAAGGGCTGCCGTATGCTCATCGAGGAGGAGCAAATTCGGCTTGACAAGCGTCGCCATGAGAAGTGTCAGTGCCTGCCGCTGTCCGCCCGAGAGAAGCCCGACACGCGAGGAAAGGCGATCCTCCAGACCGAGTTTCAGACGCGCGAGCTTCTCACGGAACACATCGCGCATCTCACTCGTCGAGCCCCATTTGAGCGTCGGCGTCTGGCCGCGCCGCGCCGCGATGGCGAGATTTTCCTCGATCATCATGCGTGCCGCCGTCCCCATCATCGGATCTTGGAAAACGCGTCCGATGAACTTTGCACGGCGGTGCTCCGGCCACTTCGTAATGTCCTCGCCCGCAATGTAGATCTTCCCCGCATCGACCGAAATCGCCCCCGCGATAGCGTTCATCAGCGTGGACTTGCCCGCGCCGTTGCCGCCGATCACGGTGACGAAATCACCGGGGCGAAGGTGAAGACTGATGCCCGAGAGCGCCTTTTTCTCCGTAATCGTCCCGGGGTTAAATGTTTTCTTGATATCCTCGATCTGCAGCATCACTCTGCCCCCTTCCGCATCGCATGGTACTTCTCCTGAATAAGCGGGAGCGAGAGTGCAATCGCCACGAGGATCGCCGTAAAGAGCTTGAGGTCATTCGGCTGCATGCCGAGCTGGAGCACGATCGCGATGACGGCGCGATAGACGACCGAGCCGAGCACCACGGAGATCAGCCAGTTCTTAAAGCTGCGCGTGCCAAAGAGCACCTCACCGATGATGACGGAGGCAAGTCCGATGACGATTGTCCCCGTCCCCATGCCGACATCGGCGAAGCCGTTGCTCTGTGCGACAAGGGCGCCGCAGACCGCGACCATCCCGTTCGAGAGGAGCAGTCCGAGGACGATCATCACATCCGTGTTCACACCGTTTGCGCGGATCATGTGCGGGTTCGCGCCCGTTGCGCGAATCGCCGTCCCGAGCTCCGTGCCGAAGAACCAGTACGTCAGCAGGATGGCAAGAACAACAACGACCGTCCCGATGAGGAGGATATTGGTCGAGGCATCCAGCCCCCAGATGTTCCACTGGGTAAACAGCGTCTCACGCTGCAGGAGCGGCAGATTCGCCTTTCCCATGACGTGCAGGTTGATGGAGTACAGCCCGATCATCGTCAAAATACCGGCGAGCAGCGCGGGAATCTTGAGTTTCGTACAGAAAAATCCCGTCACGATCCCGGAGACGCACCCTGCCATGCAGGCGGCAAAGATCGCCGTGATCGGCGCATAGCCCGCCATCAGCATCGAGGCGGCGACTGCCGCACCGAGCGGGAAGCTGCCCTCCACGGTCAGATCGGCAATATCCAGTACGCGATAGGTCAGATAGACGCCCAGCGCATAGAGTCCCCAAAGGACACCCTGCGCAGCCGTCGCTACAACGAGATCCATAATGTCACTCCCAAACTCCGTAAAAAAGCGGACACCGTGCGTGCCCGCTCTCTTTGTGTCGATTGCTTGTTACTCGACGATGGTCGCACCGTTTAACACATCCGCAGGAATCGTCAGCCCGATCTTCTCTGCATTCTTCTTGTTGATGACCACTGTGAGGTCATGCGCCGTCTCGATCGGCATCGTGGCCGGCTTCTTTCCTTCAAAGATGTCCGCCGCCATATTGCCCGTCTGTACGCCGAGCTTGTAGTAGTCGATGCCCTTCGTCGCAAGCGCACCTGCCGTAACACCGCCGACATAGCCGCAGATCACGCCCTTGCCCGCAGGATCCGTAATGCTCGTGAGGGTCGGAATCGCCGACGCGATCACGTTATCCGTCGGCTCATAGAACACATCCACGTCGTTCACCATGCTCTGTGCTGCCTGCTGGATGTCGTTGACCGTCGAGATCGTCGCCGTACGCACCGTCAGTCCCTTGGATTGTGCATACTCCGTCATTGCCTTGACCTGAATCTCCGAATTGATCTCACTCGACGAGTAGATCGTGCCGATAGTCTTGGCATTCGGATAGAGCTGCATCAGGAGGTCAATCTGCTCAGCGATGGGCGCGAGATCGCTCGTCCCCGTCACGTTGCCGCCCGGAGCATCATTCGATGCGACGACCTTCGCACTCACGTAGTCCGTCACAGCCGTACCGACGATGGGGATATCCTTCGTCGCATTCGCGGCAGATTGTACTGCCGGTGTTGCAATCGCGCAGATCAGGTCAACCTTGTCACTGATAAAGCGCTGAACGATATTCTGGAGGTTGGACTGATCCGCCTGCGCATTCTGGCGATCAATCGTGAGGTTCTTCCCCTCCTCATAGCCGCGTTCCTTCAGCCCGTCAACAAACCCGCGGTTTGCGTCGTCAAGCGAGCTGTGCTCCACAAGCTGAACAATCCCGACCTTGTAGGTCTTTTCCCCCTGCTGCGCCTGCTGTCCGCAGCCCGCCGCCACAAGTCCGAGTGCCGTCAGTCCAAGAGCGGCACATTTCATCCAATTATTCATCCGCATCAACGTCCCATCATCATCCATTCATCAGTCCACCAGTGTTGCATCCTTCAGAACCTCCTCCGGAATCGTCAGCCCGAGCCGCTCTGCGTTGCCCTTGCTGACCACCAGAGTCAAGTCGCGTGCCGTCTCAATCGGCATATCTGCGGGCTTTGCCTTGCCGTCGAGAATGTCGGCCGCCATATCGCCCGTCTGCACACCGAGCTTGTAGTAGTCGATGCCGTAGGTCGCGAGACAGCCGCCCGTGACCATGTACGGCTCAGCGCAAATGACCGCCTTGCCCGCCGCATCCGTAACACTGACAAGGGTCGGGATCGAGGAGGAAATCACATTGTCCGTCGGCTCATAGAATACATCGACATCCCCGACAAGACTCTGTGCCGCCTGCGGGATGTCATTGACCGTCGATACCGTCGCAGCGCGTACCGTCAGCCCCTTCGACTCCGCGTACTCCTTCATCGCCTTGATCTGTGTCTCAGAGTTGATCTCACTCGAGGAGTACACCGTCCCGATGACCTTTGCATTCGGATAGAGCTGCATGAGGAGATCGATCTGCTTCTTGATCGGATTCAGATCGCTCGTGCCCGTCACATTTCCGCCCGGCTTCTCATTCGACTGGACGAGCTTTGCGCTCACATAGTCCGTGATTGCCGTCCCGACGATGGGGATATCCTTCGTCACATTCGCTACCGATTGTGCCGCAGGCGTCGCAATCGCGCAGATGAGATCGACCTTGTCGCTGACAAAACGCTGCGCAATGTTCTGGAGATTGGACTGATCCGCCTGTGCATTCTGGCGGTCGATCGTGAGGTTCTTCCCCTCCTCGTAGCCGCGTGCCTTCAGCCCGTCGACAAAGCCACGGTTCGCCGCATCGAGCGCATTGTGCTCCACCAGCTGAACGACACCGATCTTATAGGTCTTCTCCCCGCTCGCCTGCTGACTTTTCCCACAGCCTGCGAGAGACAGAAGCCCGAGGGCGGCGACGCCAAGAGCAACTGCCTTCATTGCCGTTTTCATCCGCATCGAATCTCCACCTTTTCTTTCCTATCAAATTTTTGAATCTTTTTCATTATACATGGACAACAAGAAAAAAGCTAGTGGGATAGCGTCAAATGATACGCTAATCTATCGAATCTATCGCTAGCACACGAAAGAGGAGCTGCCCTCTCTCCTTGACAACATATTCAAAGATTACTAGAATACGACGTATCGCAAGGCGTGCGAGAGGACAACGGGGAGGATGTATGGAGAAAAAATGCAGACGATGTGCATGGGTCAATCCAGAGGATCCCATCTATATCAAGTACCATGACGAGGAGTGGGGCGTCCCGCTCCACGACGATCACGCACTCTATGAGCTCTTCCTCTTGGAGACATTTCAGGCGGGACTCTCGTGGGCGACGATCCTGCACAAGCGCGAGAATTTCCGCCGTGCCTACGAGGGATTTCTCCCGGAGCGCGTCGCCGCATTCGACACGGCAAAGATAGATGCGCTCATGCAGGATGCGGGCATCGTCCGCAACCGCCGCAAAATCGAGGCGAGCATCACGAACAGCCGCGTCTTTCTCGACATCGTTCATGAATACGGCTCGTTCGACGCCTATATCTGGGGCTTTACCGAGGGAAAATCCATCCGTGAGAGCTGGGAGCTGCGCATTACCTCCCCTCTCTCCGACCGCATCACAAAGGATTTGAAGCGGCGCGGGATGAAATTTGTCGGCTCGACGTCGATCTACTCGACACTGCAGGCAATCGGCGTGCTCGCCGCACACGCAGAGGACTGCGACTGGAGGCAGCTATGAAAGAAATGACGAACGTTCCGCTCGCCGCCCTGCGCGCCGCCTTTCCCTACACCGTCCCCATCCTCGCAATTTTTTTCCTTGGGATTGCCTATGGCATCTATATGAATGCATTGGGCTTCTCCTTCCTCTACCCAATGGCAATGAGCGCGATCATCTTCGGCGGTTCGCTTGAGTTCATCGCCACGGCGCTCCTCCTCGGCTGCCTCATCCTGCGCCCCATCATCGAGAGGAGGGAAACGGCATGAGTTTTACCGAGCAGTGTATCACGATCGGGCTTTGTGCACTCGCGAGCGTGCTCACACGCGCACTCCCCTTTCTCCTCCTCTCGGAGAAAAAGCCGACGCCGCCGCTTGTTCGCTACCTTGGCAACGTCCTCCCCGCCGCCGTCTTCGGGATGCTCGTCGTATACTGCCTGAAGGATGTGTCTCTCCTCAGCGGGACGCACGGCCTGCCTGAGGGGATTGCCATCGCCGTCACGGCACTCCTGCATTTGAAATTCCGCCAGATGCTCCTCTCCATCGGCGGCGGAACGGCAGTCTATATGCTCCTCGTCCAGTTCATATTTACCGCATAAAGACAATAACGACAAAAAGGCTGCTGCACGAAGTTTTCACGCTTCGTGCAGCAGCCTTTTTTGCCCCTTTCCCGTCATACGGGGAAGGCCTCTGGGTTTACATATAATCGTCCGCCGTGCGTGTCTTCGCTTTCTTACTGATGCCGAGCATCCGCGAGATACGGTCGACAATGACGTAGAACACAGGGATGAGGAACACGCCGAGCACCGTCGCACAGAGCATACCGCCGACGACGGCAACGCCCATGCCATTGCGCGCCGCCGCGCCCGCACCGGACGCCATACAG
>JABZYJ010000290.1 GCA_015265235.1 Selenomonas sp.
CTTCCTGGCCGGCGCCCAGGCCGCCGGGCTCACCAACCTCAAGGGACACCGCTCGGTGGGCGGCATGCGCGCCTCCATCTACAACGCCATGCCCCTCGCGGGCGTCGAGGCGCTCGCCGCATTTATGGCAGAGTTCCGCAAGAAACACTGAGGCTCGTGGTCTGTGGAAAGAGGTGACATTTTTGGCAGGTAATCGCGCATACCGCAGCGGGGGCACGCAGGAGATGGGCGTTCCCGCACGACGCGAGGAGAATGCGCCCGCAGCTGTGCGCCGCATGGATGCGCCGTCCATCAGCGTGCGGCAGGACGCCATTACACCGGAGTACTTTATCGCGCATTTCTACGAGTACCTCCCGCGCTACATCGCGGGCGGCGCACCGACGGCGGACACGCGCGACACGTATGAGCTCGCCATCCGCCTCTTTCTCCACTGGTGCATGGAACAGGGGCTGCACCCGCTAAGCGACGTGCACGACTACCAGATTCGCGTCTATATGGAGGAGATGCGGACGCGCGGCTACAGTGCCGCCACCCTCATGATCAAGGGCGCGGCGATCCGCGCCTTTTACAAGGTCGCCCAGCGCCTCTCCTTCATCGCCGAGAACCCCTGCGCCGACCTCCAGCTGCGCAACCCACAGCACCTCGACGAGGACTATAAGTACCTCACCGTCGATCAGATCAAGGAGATCTGCGAGGGACTCGCCGCCGACAAGAACGAGCTGCGTCGCCTGCGCAACCTCCTCATCGTCTACCTCATGGGGGTCGAGGGACTGCGCGTCGTCGAGGTCATGCGCCTCTCCGATGAAGACATTGACTGGCAGCGCGGGCGTATCGAGATCCGCGGTAAGGGACACGCGGGCATCATCTACCCCTGCGAGGAGACCTTCGGCATCCTGCGGGCATACATCGAGACGCGCGGCGCCGTCCCGCCCGAGAGTCGCCTCACGCCGACCATCATCTCCTGCGCGAACAACAACCCGAAGGGGCGCATCTCGCGCGTCGGTATCCGCTACGTCATCAACAAGGCACTCACCGAGGCAGGACTCAAACAGCCCGGCTACGCCTGCCACCTCTTCCGCCACAGCTGCGGCACGAACCTCTATCAGGAGACCAAGGATCTGCGCGTCGTACAGGAAACCCTGCGCCAGCGCAGCCCCAAGGTCACGGCGAAATACGCCCACGTCCACGACCGCATGGAGCGCCGCTACACACGCGGCATCACACCGGGTGTAAATATTAATGCAGTTGTTACACCTGCTCCGGAGACACCGAACGAATAAACAGTAATTATCGGAGAATATGTTTGGATTTACGAAATAAAAAACTATGGATTACCACAGGCGGTGGTATCGGCGACACCATCATGTTTACGCCCGCTCTGCGCCGCCTCAAAGAAAAATATCCTTCCTGCCACATAACATTTATGACGCGATGGCCAAATC
>JABZYJ010000291.1 GCA_015265235.1 Selenomonas sp.
CCTCCTGACGTGGCAGAGTTCCATCGAGTATCAGACACTGGACGGGTGCGAATACGCAGAGCTGGATGACGCGAGCAAGATTGTCTGCCTCGCGCGCGACTTCTACGAGATTACGAAGGGACATTGGACGACGAGCGACCTGCTGCTCCTAAAGACGGCAATGACAGACATTGACATCCGCCCGAAGGATCGCGTCAACTATTTCAGCGCATTGCGGGAGATCGCCGAGAGCCCCGTCCTGACCGCCAAGCTGCTCGGCAATCGGGAGATCAAGCCGCTCAACGATCCCGCCTATCTGATTGCATTTGGTACACTGAAAAAGCTCGACAGCCTGCAGCAGGATGAGGCGTACATCGTGAACACCGTCGCCGATTATCTCGGGCGGAACAGCGTTGCGGCGGCAGAGGACGACATTCGGACGAACCTCACCGCAGAGTATATGAAGGAGAACACGGGCGTATCACTCGATACGGAGATCGAATGCTATGACCTCATCCTCGACCTCCTGTTCAACCTCCAACAGGCGGAGTCCGAGCAGCTGCTTATGCTCCCTGCAAGTTTGGTCGCAGAGCAGCTGCACGAGGCGGAGCGTCTGCACATCGCCTACGAACTTGACAAGGCATTCCCCATGTTTCAGTCGCTCGCCGAGGCAGGAAACGGGCGCGCCATGTACTTCCTTGGGGAGTATTATGCACATGGCTATTACGGCACAAAAGATACGGAGGAATCACAGACGTGGCGCAAGCGCGGTGCGCAGGCGGGGGATGTGCTGGCAAAACTAAACACAATATATGATCTGCCGGAGGACACCGAGGAGAGAGATGAGATTATCAGAGAGGTACTGCCATCCTTACGGGCGCTTGCCGAGCAAGGCGATGTCTTTGCAATGGATGAGTTGGCATATGTCTTAAAGAAGGATAAGGATGGGGAACAAGAGGCACAGCGTCTTTATGAGATTGCTGCGCAAAGTGGATATTGGCACTCAATGAATAATTTGGGAGATATGCTTTATAACCACAATGAATACGAAAAGGCAAACGAATGGTATCAGAAAGCCGGCGAGGCGGGATATGACTGGGGTTGGTGGAATTTAGGCGACAGTTATCATAACGGTAAAGGAGTTCCGGCGGATGACCAGAAAGCCATGACATATTTCAAAAAAGCATACGAACAAAACGAAACTGCTGCTGGTCGTGCGGCTATCGATATTGGAAACCTACTTTATAATCATAATGAATACGAAAAGGCAAACGAATGGTATAAGAAATCTGGCGAAGCAGGATTTGATTGGGGGTGGAACAATTTAGGCAACGCTTATTACAACGGCACCGGTGTTTCAGAAGACAAACAAACTGCCATCTTATATTACAAAAAAGCATACAAACAAAATGCTGGTGCTGCCGGACATGCAGCAAATAACATTGGTCTGGTCTTTTATAG
>JABZYJ010000292.1 GCA_015265235.1 Selenomonas sp.
TTGCTGTTGTGGGCATACGCACCCGAGAGAACATTGTTCTTGTCGAAGCGGTAGCCGAGGTTCGCGCTCCAGATGCCCATCTTGCCCTTATGATTTTTGGTAAGAGCCTTGAAATCATCCGAGCCGAAATTGTAGTAGCCGACACCTGCGACAAACTTATCCTTGTCGTACTGGACGCTGACGCCCTGATAGTTCGCCGTATCTCCCAAGGTCTTCATCGGCTTGTCGTCATCATCCTGGTAGCTGACCGTGCTGACACGACCTGCCTGCAGGACTGCCTTGAGATCCTTGCCAAAGCTGACCTCTGCACCCGAGAACTCGCCATCATAGACGATCGCGCCCGGCAACTGATAGCCGCCCTCCGGCGTGAGAAGCCCCATCTTGCCGAGCTTCACCTGGAATTTGTCATAGTCGCCCTGTGCATAGGCGCGCTTGAGCGAGACATTAGAGGTTGTGTCCTGCTTCGTGTTGCCCGTGGCATCGAGACGTGCCTTGACATGCCAGTGGTCGTTGACCTCAGCCGTCGGCTCGAGGCGGAACAGAAGCCCGTTGTCATTCACGCGCTTCTGATCCTCACGACGAACACTATCATAGGTGTAGCGGATTCTGCCGGTCCACTTTACCATGTCAGCGTTGCGCTCGAGGTTCGAGACGCGGACGCCGAGGTTGTTGAGCTCATCAGCGAACTCTGCTGCGAGGCGGTCAACGAGGGCACGATCCGAAGCGGACATGTCGCCCTTTGCCATTGCCTTTGCCACCATCTGCGCCATCTCGTAACGCGTGATGTTGCGGTCGCCACGGAACGTGCCGTCGCCGTAGCCCTCGACAACGCCGTCAGCAGCGAGCTGCGTCACAGCGTCGTATGCCCAGTGGTCACGGGGCACATCGGAGAACGGGTTCGCAGCTGCGAACGTGGTGGATGCTGCACCGACAACGAGTGCCGCTGCAAGTGCGGATACGAGTGTCTTCTTCATGAGAAACTCCTCCTTCAATAAATGAGAAATATTCGATTTCCTCGGAGGGAGCCTCGCGAAAGTGTCCATGTTTCCTTATCGCTCTGTATTCTCTCCTCGGAACGTCTTTATATTACCATGCACAAAGGAAAAACGCAAATCCTGTTGCAATAATTTTTTATACTAGGTTATAATTTTCATCTTATTTTCAGCAGGCGACTCAGTTATCGGTCTACTTCATACGATAATGTGAACCACACTGAACAATCTGTATTGTATCGTTCTCTATGCGATAGACGATGCGGTTCACATCATCAATGCGGCGGCTCCAATACCCCGACAAATCTTCTTTCAGCGGTTCCGGTTTCCCAATGCCACGGTAGCCATTACGGTCGATGTCGCGCAGAAGCTGAAGGATGCGCTTCAGTGTCTTTCGATCTTCGCGCGTCCAGTACTCAAAGTCCTCCCATGCTACATC
>JABZYJ010000293.1 GCA_015265235.1 Selenomonas sp.
GCATAGTCCCTGCGATGACAAGGCCGCCGAGACTGCGGCCGCTGAAGAAATACCCGTCGGTATTTTCCTTGTTGATGTTCCTCGTCCGATACCATGCAAAAATCCAGATACCGGCAACGATTACGAGGAATGAAAGAATTGGAATCATTGCAGTTCCCCCCATGAAACTGTTGTGGTCTCAAAACCATCATAACAGGCGTATTAGAAACTACAGATATAATAAGATAAGTAAATGTTATTATGCGCACTTACTTCTTATTGACAAGTCCTAAAACAAAAAAGGCTGCATGACGATGTTATGTGTTCCTCGTCATGCAGTCCACGGATTTCGTTCCGTTATTTCGCGCTATTGATACGTTACATAACGTCTAGGGAAAGCGCTGAAGCATCGGTGCTGCCGTTATTTTTTACCGCGGCGGCGCAGCTCGACGTAGTTCAGGATAAGCTCTGCAGCCTCCTCGAGCGACAGCTTGCTCGTGTTGATCAGAAGGTCGTAGTTCTCGGGAGCCCCCCACGTCTGTCCCGTATAGTACGCATAGTACTGCTTGCGGATGGCATCCTCATCATCGAGTTCCTCGATGTAGTGATTGCCGTAGTGCGTCTTCGCACGCTCCTTGCGGAATGCATTATCTGCATAAATGAAGAAGGAGAACGCATCGGGGTTGTCTTTCAAAATATAGTCTGCACAGCGTCCGAGAAAAACAGCACTCTCCTTCTCGGCGATCTTCAGAATCACCTTTGCCTGCTCGATATACATACGGTTGTGCTGCGGCACACGCACGTAAGCATAGTCGCCGAGGTTTCCGAGGCAGTTCTCCGGTGAGTTATAGGAACGCTCGATAAGGCTCTCAAAATCCTGTGCATCCTCAGCACCCGCTACATTTTCCGCCGCCATGGCGACAATTTTTCGATCATAGCGCTTAACGCCCATTTTCTTCGCGAGAATCTCTGCAACCTCGCGCCCACCACTGCCATACTGGCGCGTGATGGTGATGAGAGTTTTCTGATCCATCATATCGCTCCTTTCAATACAGCAGGACACGCCCTGCTGTGTGGTTACATTTCACCGCGCGCCTCACGTGCAACGAGATCGCGCATGATCTCGGGATACTTTTGATCCAGCTCATAGAAGTAGAGTACAACAATCAGAACGATCCACACAAAGATCGGTCCCCACATGTAGATGCTGACGATCATATCAATGACCTGCTGGCTCTGCATGACCGAGCCGGCGGAGGACGAAACATAGCCTGCATAGGAGAGCAGCCCCGTGAGGAGTGCGCTCGTAAGCCCGGAGCCGACCTTCGTACCAACCGAACCACCGGAGAAGATCAGACCTTCTTGGCGGAGACGCGTCTTCCACTGTCCATACTCTACAGCATCACCAATAAAGCCGAATATGACGGACTGAATCGGTG
>JABZYJ010000294.1 GCA_015265235.1 Selenomonas sp.
TTCCCGACGTGCATCTGACGAAGTAAGATATTTGATAAAAAGCGAGCGGACGATCCGCTCGCTTTTTTGTTCGTAAAAAATCATGTCAGAAAAAATCATGCAAACATCATCCATGGAGGTGGGTGCTCCTGCCGCAACACCCTAGCAAATGCGCGGCACCAGTTCCCCGAGCGGCAGATCCACGACGCGGATGCCGCCGAGCGCCGTCCTGAGCCCCACCGTACCGGGCGCATCTGCCGTCGTGTGTCCGATCACGCACGCCTCGCGTCCGTAGGGGTTCTCGTGCATCACATCGAGGACACGCGCCGTGACCTCGGGACGGACGAAGGCGAGGAGTTTGCCCTCGTTCGCGAGCGTCAGCGGGTCGAACCCGAGCATCTCACAGACGCCCTGCACGGCGGGGTGCACGGGAATGGCGTCCTCCTCGAGCAGGACGCCGACGCCCGCCGCGCCCGCCAGCTCGTTCAGCGATGCCGCCGCACCGCCGCGCGTCGGGTCGCGCAGGACGGTGATACCGTCGCCTGCCGCCGCGATCATTGCCGCCGTCAGGTGACAGAGCGGCGCACAGTCGCTCTGTATCTCGGGCGGCAGGGTGAGCCCGTGGCGCGCCGCCATCACGGTCGCCGCATGGTCGCCGAGCGTGCCCGAGACGATGATGTCCATGCCCGCCGTGATGTTCGTCGGCGCGATATCCGCCCCCGCGAGCATCGTTCCGACGCCCGCCGTATTGATGTAGATGCCGTCGCCGCAGCCGCGCGGCACGACCTTCGTATCGCCCGTCACGATGGAGACGCCCGCCTCCTCTGCCGCCGCCGCAATGTCCGCGACGATGCGGCGCAGCGTGGCGATGGGAAAGCCCTCCTCAAGGATGACGGCGAGCGAGAGATACGCGGGCGCCGCTCCCGTCATGGAGAGATCGTTGACCGTCCCGCAGACGGCGAGCCGCCCGATGCTCCCCCCGGGGAAGAAATGCGGCTGTACGACGTAGGAGTCCGTCGTAAACGCGGTACGTCCCGTGAGCGGCAGTACCGCACCGTCGTGCAGTACGTTCAGCAGCGTATTGCCGAGCGCGGGCAGGACGACCTCCTCCATGAGCGCATGGGAGAGCTGTCCGCCCGCCCCATGCGCCATGGTAATCACATCATGCTCCATAGTGGAACCTCCCTCCGCCGTATTTGTACCACGCGGCGCATGTCCCCTCGACCGACACCATGCAGGGGCCGACGGCGTGCTCCGGTACACACGCCCGACCAAAGAGCGCACATTCCTTCGGCAGGATCGCCCCGCGCAGCACCTCACCGCAGCGGCAGCCGCGCCGTCCCTCGATGCGCGTCTCGATCGTGAACGGGCGCACAGCGGCAAAGTCATAGGCACGGTACGCCTCGCGCATCGCAAGTCCCGAGGCAGGGAT
>JABZYJ010000295.1 GCA_015265235.1 Selenomonas sp.
CAAGTGGATTGTTTTTCTTCTCTAAGATTTTGTTAAGCAGCTTCGATTTGATCCGATCCCATGCTGTGGCGTCCTGTAAAAGTTTCGGAACCGTCCACCTCTGCCCAGTGTTCTCCTTCTCAATTTGCGCGCAGACAAGCTCATACAGCCACAAAACGTCCTCCGGAAGAGTCCGTATCTCCGCTGGATTTTCGCGCAAATGCTGAAAGGTTTGCCCCAACTTGCAATAAGAGAGGACAAGCGAGGGTGCCCCCTCCGGAACAACCCCATGTTCCAACGCGTCCCTAAGTATATGCTTGTAGGTATCGACGCACATCTTCTGTATCGCATTCCAGTACTGTGTCGAATTTATGATAAAATTTTGCATCCAGCCGGGGTGCATCCGATCTACTGCCCGCTCTGCACAGGAAATATATGCCGGTACCGGACGGACGATCCCCTGCCGCACGAAGCATACGGGAAGCCACTCGGTCGCAAGTGTCATTGCCTGTTGAAGCAGCCCCTTATCTCTGCACCAGCGGATAATCGGCACATACCGCGCCGCTTCATCCTCTGCCTCTCCGAGCAATTCGCCATAGCCCTCGGTGATCGTATCGATGAGCTGCATGAACATACGATCGTCAACCGTACGATCTTCCTCGGGCACATCCAAAAATATCGTAATCGCTGTACTCAGTGCGGAAAGCGCCGGTGGGATATTGCCCGTCTGACAGATCTGGATGGCATCCGAAAACGTGTGCATGGCACGAAGCACGCCCTTGAGAGCGTCGCTAATCGGCTTGCCGGAGGTGCCGCTTTCTGCATCGTAGTCAAAATACTCCTCAATCGTCCGGGAAATACCATAGGAAACGAATGCGTCCGCTCCCGCGACCAATTTATAGACATCAATGGTGCCATGCACATCAAATATGCGGTTCTCACGCGACAATGTCTTGAAATCCGCATAGATCATTTTCTCGACACGCATTCCGTCATACTGCAAAAACTGCATGACGGATGTCATCATCATGGTGACATAGCGTGCCCCGCCTGTAATATCCGCATAGATGTAACAGGCATGCCATTCGGCGTATCCACCGGCATCTGCCTTGGTGCGTTCAGTCAGAGATGCGACCTGACTCTCGATGTCCTCGATCAGAGTATCCTCATGATAGTGTAGTAGTATCGGTATGAATTCCGTCTCCGCGAGCGCAGGACGCAGTCGTTTCATCCGACTGCACCAGAACTCGAACTGACTGGGGTATTCGCTGCGCTCTCCGTGCTCCTCGACCACAAGGGCTCTATCCTCGCCGCCCATCTCCGCCGAGAGGCACTGCGGCGTGACGAGGCAATAGACACGGTGTAGACGCTCCCCCTTCTGTGCCAGCAGATCGACCACATTCGCAAGCGGTGCTTCGTT
>JABZYJ010000296.1 GCA_015265235.1 Selenomonas sp.
GCCGGACTCGATCACCGTCTGATTCGGCGGGGCACAGAGTCGACGCGTCTCCTGAGCGGCGGCTGTATCTGCTGCAATATGCGCGAGGATCTCATCGCTGTGCTCAAGGAGATCCTCAACGAATACGAGCGCGGTGAGACGGTGCTTGACCGTATCGTCATTGAGACGACGGGGCTCGCCGACCCCGCCCCGATCCTGTTCTCCGTCCTCATGGATCCGCTGCTCAGTCAGCGCTACTATGTCAGCAACGTCGTCTGCTGTCTGGATGCCGTGAACGGCAGCCTGCATCTGCGAAATCATTCGGAGTCCCTGCGGCAGATTGTCGCGGCGGATACCGTTGTCATCACAAAGACGGACATGGCGGATGCTGCTGCGGTCGCGGAGATGCATGCGCGGCTGTGTCAGCTCAATCCGGCGGCGTCGGTACGCGAGAGCGCATACGGCGGGATTGATCCCTCCGCCGTCTTTGGGACGCATGAAGCATCGGCAAGGAAGAACGAGGCACGGATGGCGGAGCTGCCACCGCCGCAGGGAATGCATGAGAGCACCGTCCGTTCCATGTCGATTCGATTCGATACGGCTCTCGATTGGATCTCGTTCGGTCTCTGGCTGAGCCTGCTGCTCAACACCCACGGGGAGAAGATGCTGCGCGTCAAGGGCATTGTCGATGTGGGGGAGCAGGGACCCATCGTCATCAACGGCGTGCAGCACGTCATCCACCCGCCGCAGCATCTGCCGGATTGGTGCGGAGAAGAGCGCAGCTCGCAGATTGTTTTTATCATGAAGGACCTGCAGCCCCATGATATTATGGCATCGCTGACCGCCTTCCAGAACATCTTGGGCGCCACGCCGGTCATTGAGGAGATCAACGCAAATCCTTATGGAAACGTGCATGAGGACGTGCGGGCGGAGACGCATCATAAATGAGGTGCGCTTTATCGCCCGCGCGCAGAGGGCAGATGCCCGCATGACAGAACTGCGCGGAGGCGTGCTCTGCATAGGGCGAATGCAAAGCCCCGAATGATGCAGAAGCCTTTCGACAGACAAAGAGGACCTCTCCCGGAAACCTGTGGGAGAGGTCCTCTGTTTCGATCAAGAATCAGCGGATAAAGACGACATTCGTTGCGTCGAGAAAACCGCTTGCACCGTTCTCGATGAGGACGCGGCGTGCATCCTCGGCGGAGAGGACGGGGTTCGCATTGCCGTCCACGCGGATGGCGCGGACGACGAGCGGGTTCTGTCCGGCACGTGTGGCGTCCGCCTCACTGCGGACATAGCCGGCCATGCCGCTCGCGACGACCTTGTCACTGTCGAGATTCTTGTAGCCGTAGATGGGGCGGCCGTTTTCCGTCTTGATGACCGGGCTCATGACGGGGCGCAGTCCCATGCCG
>JABZYJ010000297.1 GCA_015265235.1 Selenomonas sp.
GAACATCCCTGCCACGCGTGAGGTTTTCCGGTGCAATACGCTCAATAAACGCAGGCTCGCCGACCGCCGCGTGCAGCTGCGCACGCAAAAAGTCCCGCCCGCGCTCCTCCTCCATCGCAGGGATTTCCTCAAGGATGCCGAGATCCGCACAGGCATCGAGAAATATGCGATAGAGGTCGTGTATAACGGGGCAAAAATTCTCTGCTGCATCTTTTTGCAGCTGTCGCAGGAAATGCGTGACCGTCGGCTCCTCGTGCGGTGCGTAGCAAAAAAACCGGATATTAACCTCGTTGCTGAGCCCCCGCCCCGCAAGAAAATCGGGATGACAGACGAGGGCACGCAGGTCGTCGAGGCGTTCTTGCAGATTTTTCATAGGTTTCCTTCATGTGTCAAGAAAAGCAGTTGAATGCGGGCAGCAGCACCTCATCGCCATGTGCTCGGATTGCACGCTCAAGTACGGGACTAAGCCAGACAAGGTTCAGACGCTGTGCACGCGCATTATCCAGATACTCGTTTCCCACAAGGATCTTTACGAGTACCTGTCGGAGTTTTGTGATGGTCTGCTCGCTCCATGCGGCGACGACATCGTCCTGTTCGCGCAGACGGAGAAAGAATGCGGCGATGTCAGCTCGCCCAAGGGTAAAGTCACGTGTGCGGTACTTTTCGCCGACAACCGTCACCATGAACTCCGCAGCGAGCACATAGGACTTCATCATCGCATAGAGAGCGATCTGTTTTGCCTCATCAAACGGCGCATTCGCCAGTGCCTCAACGAGTGCCAGATCATCGAGTACAGCGATCCGCCTGAGACACGCGCGTGCCATACGCCCGAGCATCCGCTCCGTCGGATACTGGAACAGGTTCTCCGCAGCGATCCGTTCCTCCACTGCGGCAGGAGGAAGCCCCTCATGGAGGAGGCGTGCCGTTATACGCATCTCATAGAACAGGAACTGCTCCCGCGTCATCGCTGCGCTGTACGGGCTGCGCCCTCTCCTCTGTCGGCCTCTCTGCATTGGCATAGCCCACTCCTCTCATTCGCTCCAATGATTCGTACACAAAAGTGGGCGAGCCGCGCTCTCCCATGTATATATTCGACTGCATACGGCTTTTCCCTGTTTTTCGACGCAGCGGCATCACTCCCCATCCCATTGCACACCAACACGCTGACAGCGGTGTAAATCTCCATCAGCCTACGAATGTAACCATTGATCAGAAATTTCAGCCCACAAAATACTGAAAATATATTTTTAGTATATCTTTCTTTTTTTCCGATGTCATATATTGTTCGCGAATGGCATTTTGGATATTTTCTCGCGTTTTTTTATTATCTCCCATGCGCCGCAGTAGTTCCGGTGAACAATCCATCAACCATGCACATTCAAATTTATTG
>JABZYJ010000298.1 GCA_015265235.1 Selenomonas sp.
CGGCAGAGCGGTACCGATCGAAAATGGGACGAACTGTCGAAGCTGCTGCAGGACGACGCCACCATGTTCGAGGGGGACGGCACGCGTGAGAAACTCATCATCCTCACGGAGCACAGAGACACGCTGCGCTATCTGACGGATAAAATCCGCTCGCTGCTCGGCCGCGAGGAGGCCGTCGTCACCATCCACGGCGGCATGCTCCGTGACGATCGACGCAAGGTCGAGGAGCTGTTCAAACAGGACAAGGGCGTCCGCATCCTGATCGCCACCGACGCGGCCGGCGAGGGCATCAACCTCCAGCGTGCCCATCTCATGGTCAACTATGACCTGCCGTGGAACCCGAACCGCCTCGAACAGCGCTTCGGACGCATCCATCGCATCGGGCAGACGGAGGTCTGTCACCTGTGGAACCTCGTGAGCAAGGAGACACGCGAGGGCATGGTGTTCCAGCGGCTCTTTGACAAGCTGGAACAGGAGCGTGAGGCACTGCATGGCAAGGTCTTCGATGTGCTTGGCAAACTCACCTTCGAGAACCGTCCGCTGCGCGATCTTCTCATCGAGGCGATTCGCTACGGGAACCAGCAGGAGGTACGTGATCGGCTGAATCAGGTCGTCGACACCAGCCTCGACCGCGCAGAGCTGGAAAAGCTGCTGGACGAAAACGCGCTGACCGAGGACACGATGGACGTACACAGCGTCACGGCGATCCGTGCCGACATGGAGCGCATGGAGGCGCGCAGACTTCAGCCGTACTTCATCGAGAGCTTCTTCCTCGCAGCATTCCGCCAGCTTGGTGGGAAAATCCATGCCCGTGAAAACGGACGCTATGAGATCACCTCCGTACCATTTGCCGTGCGGAATCGTGACAGCCAGATCGGCACGGGGGAATCCGTCCTCCGGCGCTATGAGCGCATCGCGTTTGACAAGGCATATTGCACCGTGCAGGGACAGGCAGCCGCGGTACTGATTGCCCCGGGGCATCCGCTCCTCGAGGCCGTGATCGACCTCGTACGCGAGCGCAGCATGGACGTGATGAAGCGCGGCACGATCTTTGTGGATGAGAACGACGCGGGGACAGATGCACGGCTCCTCTTCTACATCGAGGATGCCGTACAGGACGGCGTGCCGCTCCCCGGCGGCGGACGACGCATCATCTCAAAGCACATCCACTTCGTCGAGATACGCGCGGACGGCAGTGCAGCGAATGCGGGCTACGCACCCTATCTCGACTATCGTGCGCCTCAGCCCGAGGAAGCCGAGCCCATTCGTGCCTTCCTTGCGGGGCAGGACTGGCTCTCGCGTGATGTCGAGGGGCTGGCACGCAGCTATGCCGTGCGCGCGCTCATCCCAACCCATCTGAAAGAGATACGGGAGCGCAGCACGGCCCGG
>JABZYJ010000299.1 GCA_015265235.1 Selenomonas sp.
ATTGAGGTCCTTGTTTCAGATAACGCATCAACCGATGATACGAGAGAAGTCGTTCAAGAGCTGCAAAAGAGATACAGCAACTTGAAGTATTTTTGCAATGAGACCAATATCGAGGCAAAAGGAAATATCCACGCGGCGATACGCAACAGTACCGGTGAATATGTACTCGTTGCAGGGGATGATGATTATCTCGTCGACGGTGCGCTGTATGTGCTTGTCAATCACCTATACCAGCATCGCCATTGCTCGATTTTCTACTTAACTGAGAAGGATTGCGGTGGAAAGTTATTTTCATATGAGGGAAGTGGATATGAAGATTATCTTGATAAAATAGGATTTTATATCACCTTCATCAGTGCAGTCGTTCTGAAGCGGAATTTGTACGGACGAATTGCCGACCCCGAAAAATATAACTATACCGAGATACCGCAAGTCTACCTCCAAATGGAGGTACTAAAGCAGAGTCCGTCATTTTTCATTCTGGGCATGAAGTGCTGGGACAAGTCAGGAGAACATTCGCCGAAAGGCTATAACCTCGTCGAGGTGTTTGTCAAAAATTACTTTGATATATTGGCTGCTACGGTAAAAATCTCGTCAGCACAGCTGTCAGCGGAAAAGAAACGTGTTATGGAGTGCATGATCTATCCATGGTGCTACCGTATCAAACACATGGGTGTGCAGCTGTCGCTTGATGGGATCTTTGATATCGTTCGGGACTATTATGGAGAGGAGGCCTATTATCCTGAGGTTGTTGCCAAACTGAAGGAAATATTGGGGGAAGGAGACTAATTCGCTTATAGGCAGGGCTCTGCTGTCATTGATACGAGAGAGTGCGATTTCTGCATCGTCGCGTGTTATTTTGGAGTAAAATGAATATGAAGCAAAAGGTATCGGACTATATTGCAGATTTTCTTGCGTCTCATGGGGTCGCTCAGATTTTTACCGTGGTTGGCGGCGGTGCGATGCATCTCAATGATTCTTTAGGACATCATGCAGAGCTGCACTGCCTATACAACCATCATGAGCAGGCTGCGGCGATGGGGGCAGAGTGCTATGCCCGCGTGCATGGACAAATGGCAGCAGTCTGTGTGACGAGTGGACCCGGCGCGATCAATGCGCTGAACGGCGTCATTGGGGCTTATCAGGACTCGATTCCTATGTTAGTCCTTTCAGGGCAGGCAAAGAGCACGCTCTGCATCCGTTCCTGCGGCGGCAAGATTCGTACGATAGGCGGACAAGAAGCAGATATTGTACCTGCTGTTCAGCAAAATATGACAAAATATGCGGGGATGCTCATCGATCCTCGCCGGATTCGCTATTAACTGGAGAAAGCATTTTTCCTTGCACGCGAAGGTCGCCCTGGACCGTGTTGGCT